>JAIEPU010000110.1 GCA_019748235.1 bacterium | reverse complement strand
CGCGAGATGAGCCAGCAGATGATCGACATGGGAGACATGCCCATCGGTGCGATCGTGGCGGGCACTGCTCGTCGTCCCGAAATCGAGCCTGCCTACGATGCCCCGTTCCCAGAGCCACGGTTCAAGGCCGGTCCTTTGTCCATGCCTCAACTCGTGCCGATCTCCCCCGACGATCCCGCGAACGGACCGAATCGAAAAGCATGGCGCGTGCTCCGGGAATGGAACAAACCGTTCCTCACCGCGTTCGGCGACCGCGATCCGATCACCGCCGGTGCGGATAAGAAGTTTCAGGAAGTCGTACCTGGGGCCGTCGGACAGCCCCACACCCTCATTAAAGGGGCAGGGCACTTCATCCAAGAAACCCACGGCGAAGAACTCGCTCGCGTGATCTCAGATTTTATCGCGGAGACGAAGTGAGTCAGGGAGTGGCAGACAGTCTTTTATTGCGATGAAAGACAATCAACGACAACAATCCGATGCCGACAAGTAATGTCGTCTGAACTTCCGGCACCTCAACGACCCTAAATCCGATGTCGTTGTTTTCCACGAAGACGTCGATCTGGTAGCCATCGGGGAGATTGTCGATCGTGATGTTAAGGAGGTCACGCTGGAAGGATTCGTCCGCGATGATAGCCGGATTGAAACGATGAAGTGCATCAAATTCGATGCTTCCGCCGGTGTAGTGAAGCAGAACAAAACGATCACCGACGCTGGCGAAGAAATTGTCGTCAAACGTGATATGGTTCGCGACGCCAAAATCATACTGCGGGTGATACACTGAATTCACAAGGTCCCAGTTAGCTCTGCCCAGGAGTGAAGTTCCAACTTCAAGGGTACCGAAGTAGTCGCGGCTGAAGATTTCGAAATAGAGCCCCGAAAATGCAAGATTTCCTGTGACCTCTAGGTGGCCTTCGGGGTGTATTTCAATGTCACCAATCGAGTTTATCGGAGTTACGTCACCATCGATCAATCCACTACCGATAACCTTGTTGACATTTACGTTTCCTGCAACAATGCCTTCTCGTAGTTCCAACGACTTGAAGCCATTAATGTTGCCATGCACTTCACCGTGATCAATGGTTACCGTCGGGGCGGTCGTTCCAGCTCCGTATAGTTCTGATATATATAAATCGCTTTTCAGTGAACCTTGGAACTGCGAATGATCCACAAGGGCATTCGAAAGAACAATGATGGACTGATCGGAAGCCGCCGTTGCTCCCTCCGTGACACGAAGGTCATAAGCCACCCCGGAATAACCGTTTGATTCAAAGTGCGTTCCTTCTCCTTCAATGTACAATTTACCTAGCTGGAAATTGAAAGTCCCCGGAAGCTGACCATCTTGAACAGGTGGTGGGCCATGAACAGTTACAGTGGCTTTGCCTCTGATGGTAGTCGTGGATAAAAGGTCATGAGGCGTGCCTCTGAAACCTGCCGCAAGATTCAGATTTTTGAAATCCGCATGGGTTCCTTCACCTTCGATTAGGATCGTTGAAATCGGCGAAATTCGAAGTTCGATATCAGACGTTGTTGAGCCGCCCCGAATGATCAGCTCTGCAGCATACTTCGGATCGTTTTCAGTAAATCTTGTATTCAAGCGATAAAGTCCAGGTCCAAGCGAAGAGCCTTCATCAACAACTAGACTGACGGATTCAGTGCCATCTAGCCGAAACACTTGGTCGCGGGTGCCATTGCCGGTGACGGTCGAATGACCTTTTATCTCCACATTCTGAGTTTTACCCGTCAGCCAGATGCTTTCGATTGAACTCTCATCATCGATCAACACGGAGCCGACGTCGGCAGAACTTTTCATTTCTCCTTGCCACTTGAATTGATGAAGCTCCGCATCGAACGATTTTGAGCTAGTCAAATATAATGGCCCGTAGTACGGGAAAAGGCCTCCATTTAGAAACTGACCATTTCTGAAATCGAACCTAGCTGTGTTTGGAACCGGGAAGCTAGGAATACCGGGAAAGCCGGCGATCAGGTTCACGGGAATGGAATGCCCCTCAAGATCAAAATTGGCATCGATGTTGGCACCACGCCAAGCCACGATGATTTCGGGACCATCCGCGCCGATCGTCAGGTTCTGTGGACCTGCATCATCAATGAATCCCCATGTGGAGAATCCAGTCGGCGCGACCCCATTCGACCAATTCGCGGGATCAAGCAAATCTCCGCCGCCGGGCGGTAGGAAAACGTTATCCGCAGCATCAGTTGACGGTGAGAATGTCATCAACAACACGATGGAAAAGAATAGAGGGCGAGTAAGCATGATGAATTCCTGGGCGAGTCAATAGCGGGTTCGTTACGAGATCGCAGGATGGCGAGCATAAAAAGGTGCTCGACAGATGTCAATCACAGTTCGGTCATTTCCGCAGACATCTGCGATGGAGAGGTGCAGACGCGATTCTGCCTTTTGCGATCGGTCAGCAATAATGTCGTCGGATTCAGAGAACGAAGTGACGATTGGCTTTTGGCTGGGCGTGCCGCGTGCGACAGCGTTCCGGCGGATTTTTGGCCTAGAAAGTCGAATGCCGAAGGTGGGACTTGAACCCACACTGAGTATTACCTCAACCGGATTTTGAATCCGGCGCGTCTGCCATTCCGCCACTTCGGCAAGTGTGCCCCGATAAGGGGTATGGTCGCTCGCGATCAGTCTTGCAGGAGCTTGTATACTCGGTGTTTGC
The DNA here is from genome assembly GCA_019748235.1 of bacterium. GTDB lineage: Bacteria > Planctomycetota > Planctomycetia > Kolteriales > Kolteriaceae > JAIEPU01. The sequence goes on along the minus strand of JAIEPU010000110.1, from coordinate 71,028 downwards.
CGTCTTGGCATCCTGATAACTGAATGGGACCGAAGTCTTTACGAAGGGGAATGATCTCGCTCACCATTCCTTCGCGTCTTTGGTCGAAGCTGATCTTTAAGTACTGATATTGATCTTCGCGGAAAGGTTCGACCTCTCTTGAATCTTCTCGCACCCCGTAAGTGCCAATGCCGGCGTAGGATCGGTCGCTTCCGAATGAATGAATTGGTCCCCAGGACGGCTCCGCGGTGGGAAGGCCACTGACAGACCAGAAAACGAAGCCGCGATTACCCTGCTCGACCTGCCGATCAGGGTCGGAACTCATCCATCGAAGCGAAACTGCGGCAGCCAATTTCCGCACGACCAGGAAAACACCCGGGCGAGACGTCTCAAGGTATTTTCCAACGTGCTTGGCGACTGCGATGCACGGCATCATCGGAATTGTCGGATGATTCGCAAGAGGTCGGCCCCGTTCAGGCTGAGATAGTGCCGCTAATTCTCTATATGTCAAAATGGATAGTATACACTTGAGAATGGGATCAAAAGTTGTTAGCGTTTCGCTAGAGCAACTTTAAGTGGCCATTGTCAATCGCGGGAAACTCTCTCAGGCACTTCGGATTTCGTTGTGCCTTCAGACAGGGTGCCATTGCAGGTTTGGCAGAGTAAACGCACATCCGACAGCTTACTGAGAATCTAGTGAGCCGTATGCAGATGCCATGTCTCTTGGGCCGTCTGCAAGCTTTCACTTCGGATTCTGTTCGATGGGAATGTGCCCTTTCCTCCGAGCGGGTCATTGATGCGGGTTCTTTTGGTGTCCATCGGCAGTCTGGGCGATACTCTTCCGTCCATCGCGTGGGCGAAGGAGCTGGAGTCGCGCGGCCATGAGGTGATTCTCGGCGTCAACGGCTATTATCAATCACTGCTCGAACGGGAAGGCGTTCGCTATGAGTCCCTTTGGTCTAGGGACGAGCATCTCGAAATGCTCAAGTCGTCTCAGCTCTGGCAGAAATCGACGTCGCTTGATGCCCACAAGGTTTTCTTCTCTGCGGTTTTGCCCCGCGTTTACGACTTCATCCTTCGAAATGACGTGGCGGGTGAAACGGTCGTCGCCGCTCAGACGGTGCTTGCCGGCGCACGCATCGCTCAAGAAACGCATGCGATCCCACTCGCCTCATTGCACCTTCAACCACTTTTTCTGCGAAGCATTCACGATGCAACAGGTCCGGTCGAACATTGGCCTTTATGGTTGCGTCGCGGGCTTGATCGGGTTGTCGATATGGGGATCGACCAATGGATCGGTAAACCCCTTAATGAGTTTCGCCAAAGTCTTGGGCTAAGGCCCGTACGCCGCGCCATGAAGAGTTGGTGTAATTCTCCGGATCTGGTGATCAATTTCTTTCCTGATTGGTTCAACCCTCCGCAGCCCGATTGGCCACCCAATACGTATTGCGTCGGTTTTCCGTTCTTTCGAAACCAAAAGGTGGAGTTCGATCAGGCGGCGGTTGAGGATTTTCTCTCTGCGGGGGAGCCTCCGATTGTCTTCTCTGTCTCCTCCTTTACGACCGATGCGAGGGGTTATTTCGAGGCATCCATCTCCGCGGCCAAGGCACTGGGAAAACGTGCCGTGTTCTTGACTCCTTATTCGGAACAGATTCCGTCACCACTTCCTCCGACGATCCGATATTTCGATTTCATTCCCTTAGAGGTCTTGCTTCCAAGAGCCGCGATCCACGTGCATCACTGCGGTTCCGGAACGGTGGCATTGACATTCGATGCCGGTATTCCTCATATCTCGGTTCCGCAGGGGAGCGACCAAACCGACATCGCCGCTCGACTCGAGCGGCTGCGCGTATCACGCACGATTAGCCCGAAGAAGTACACGGCTGAGTCAGTCGTGAAAGCATGTCGCGAGTTACTCGATTCCAGCCAGGTGAAGACGTGTTGTCGCGAACTGGCGGAGAAAAGTCATCAGCAAGACGCGCTGAGGGAGGCGTCGATTCTCTTGGAGAAGCTGCTGGAGCGTCATTGCACCAAAATGACACGTCCTGCGCAAGCCGCAAATTGACTCTCGAAATGTCTGATCCTTGCGGATGAAAGGTTAATCGCGTCTCGAATAAGGATTTTCCATTCTCCGTCGCAATTTCGACGCAGGATGCATGCGGGATTAGCTGTTTGGAGGATATACGAGTGTTCTGTGTGAGAAACTAAAGAAGGGGATGGCGTCGGCCATGAATTGAATGTTCGCATTCATTCGGCCGATCTCACGAATCGGAGCCCACGATTTATGAGCACGCGACCGGTAAAACGAACTCATTCGAAGTCGACCCGCGGTCGTACTTCAGCAGCCGCACTTGATATGGATCATGTGAAATCCTCGCAGCCGCCCAAAAATTCCGCCGGAGATCTGGCGGTGCTTGGAGCAAAGCCACTATTCGTGGATACGCAGATGGTGGGTCGTCCAAACCTACCATGTCTCGATGATTTCACAGATCTCGTGCGTGAGGTGTTTGAAAGTCGATGGCTGTCCAATCGAGGGCCGATGGTCCAGCGATTCGAAGAGCAGGTCGCCCAGCTATCCGGTGTCAAGCATTGTGTTGCCGTTGCGAATGCGACTCTCGGGCTACAATTAATAGCCCGCGCGCTTGACCTCGTCGAAGAGATTATCGTTCCCACGTTCACCTTTATCGCGACCGCACATGCTTTTCGTTGGCAGAATGCATCTCCTGTTCTCTCCGATGTCCTGTTGGAGACTCACCAAATCGATCCCGATTGCGTCGAATCCTTAATCAATGAGCGAACTCAAGCGATCGTAGGTGTTCATCTCTGGGGAGAGGCATGCGATGTTTCACGACTTGAGTCCATCGCGAGCCGGCACTCCTTGCCTTTGATTTTTGACGCGGCCCATGCATTTGGGTGCACTCATCAATCGCGACCCGTGGGCTCTTTTGGATTAGCGGAAGTATTCAGTTTCCACGCGACCAAATTCATCAATACGTTCGAGGGGGGCGCGATTTGCACCAATGATGATTCGCTTGCCCAAAAACTCCGAATGATGGTCAACTTTGGTTTTGGTGCGGCAGAAGGGGCTTCATGTCTCGGCATGAATGCGAAGATGAGCGAAGTCTCGGCCGCCATGGGAATCGCCAATCTTCGATTGATGGATCAACTCGTCGCGCACAATCGTGAGATTTTCGAGGCGTATCGCTCCGTGCTTGGTCGAGATGAAAGAATTCGCTTGTATCCGTTTAATCTGTCGGAGCGGCGAAATCTTCAATACGTGGTATTGGAAGTCGTGAACGATGACGATGCCCTGGCACGCGACGAACTCGTATGGGCGTTGGCGGCGGAGAACATCGTCGCACGTCGCTATTTCACGCCCGGTATCCATCGTCAAGAACCATACATGGAAGAATTGCGCGGGCGGCGCAACTTTCCTGTCGCGGACAATCTATCGCGAAGAGTCGTTCTCGTACCCACTGGGACGGCCGTGAGCACAGACGAAGCGGTCGCAATCGGAGACGTTATCCGTCTTATCCTGGACAATGCTGATCTGGTTCAAAAGAGATTTCACGCGATTGACGCAGAGTTTGCCTCCACTCAACGAAAACCATCTTGATTCAATGATCGAAGGGGGGCTGCTCTCAACGGCACACGATCTTGAAGACCCTTCGGGAAGAGACTGACACCTCTTCGTCCCTCTCGGCTTCACTCAAAATCTTTGTTTCGGTCTCTAGCTGACCTCTCCGATAGACGGGCAAGCTTGAGGCCGATCAGCTGCGCGACGACGATCGCAATGTAAAACTGGCCGAAGATCGCTTCCATCCAAGTGAGAGAGGCAACTCCTGGCCAGACGGGGGTGATGTCTCCGTAGCCAGTTCCGCTCAGCGTCGAAAGGCTGAAATAGTTGAAGAGAAAACTTCGTGTATGTTCGCTTTGCATTCGCGATAGGATTTCCGGCTTGATGCTGAATGCATGTGGGACGAACAGATCGACGATCTGATAGGCATTCCCGAATGCAACGCCGGCAATGATGTATCCGCACACGGTGGCGAGGATATGGTCGTGCCGGACGGCGCTTTCCTCGAAAATGCCTCGAATGATGATGGACACGGCCAGTGTCAAAAAAAGTAGAATCAGTGAGTGATGGACAACTTCCGCTAACCAACGCGAGTCAGCCGGAATCAAATAGCTAGCCCATTGAGCAGCGATTCCCGGGATCGCAATGACAAGTGCCCAAATCCTTTCGTTTCTGCGCTTGAAGAAGAGGACGAAGATTCCGAGCAAAACAAGTGTGAGCAGAATGTCAAATAAAACGAGTCCGCCCAACATTCCTTGCGCGAGTGGTTGCACGACACACATGATCAGAAGTGTGATGAGCAGTACCAGGTGCTTATGGTCGTGAAACTTGCTTCCCCAAACGTCCATTGATGAGGTCCTGGCTGCGAATCGTTCGTGCTGTCTTTCCTCACCACATTTCCTACGGCGATGTCCGGAATATGAAAAGCCGGATTCGCGTCCTCTTTTGCCCCATGGATCAGACGAGAGGTGGTTTGATTGGTCCTGTCACCGGAGCATTCTCGATGATTCGTGAGCGGGGCGAATGAATCGTCGATCAGATTCACGTGTCTCAGTCGTCCGCCATACGAATCATTTGAATATACATATAATATATAGCCGTATGAATGTATTGTCTGACTGTATGATTCGGGCAAGTGGGTGAACGAAGCTTGGCGAGGTCATAGGCAAGCATGAATGCGGCATGTTGCGTCGATGGGGATGACTTTGGCTGAACTTGCATTACAGGACGGACTGGTCAGTTTTCTAATTATGGATGTTGGGTGACGACTCTTTTGTTAGGGATTAATGGACTTACGCGTCACCATTAGGTTGGTCTAATTAGCATTAAATGACTGGTGCGTCACGCCATTTAATTGCTTTTATTTGTGGTTAATTAATCTGGAACTCTTTTGCGGAATCCCTGAGAAATTGCGTGTTCTTGCGGTTGGTGGGAGTCTTCGAGAGGATGGAAGCGCCGTAGAGGGCGACGAGTGGTCTTTTCTTTCAATCGCCATCCGGATAATCTTCACCTGTGTACTCACCACCAATGTGATTTTCCTGATGGATGGGATGCACATTCACACCGCCCCTCTACGGGCATGACTGAATGAAGTAATGTCGTTTCATCGAAACGTTGCGGCGCCATCGAACATGGCTCGTCAGCGGAATTGGATCAGAGGAGACCGTCATGCGACGCCGGCGAAATGGATTTACGCTGATTGAGTTGCTTGTCGTGATCGCCATCATCGGAATTTTGGTTGCTCTTCTGCTGCCCGCCCTCAACATGGTCATGGAAGCGGCTCGCCGGATGCGCTGCCAGGCGAATCTTAAACAGATTGGCACGGCGATGAAGGCATATCATGGCCAGTACGATTGCTACCCACCCGGTGTTCTGCTTGCTGTTCCTGCTGCCAATAACTTGAGCGTCGCCAGCTTGACCACCGGTGGCGTTGGTTACCGTATGAACGGCTTTAGCGCGATGCTGCCCTACTTCGAACAGCAGGCTTTGATGGACCTCTACAACACGGAGGATATGTGGATCAACGTTTCAGCCACGGTGGCTGCGACAAGGGTCGATGTATTTATATGTCCGTCCGCGGACGACAGTAACTTTGTCAGTCCTGCCGGAAGCGGCAATAATTTCTTTTCGACTCAACCGACCGTACCGACGATACCTAGTGTGTTCGCGCCATGTCATTATGCATTAAACAAAGGCGTATCAGATGCATGGTGCATCCCTTTCATTCGTGAAGTCGTTGCTCGAATTCTTCCTCAGTTTGCCGGCCTCATGCCTCCGCAAAATGTAAACATTCCAGCCGAAGAGCAGGGGCCTTTCGATCTTAATAGTCTTGTCCGGGATCGGGATTTACAGGACGGCACGTCGAAGACTTTCCTAGTGGGTGAGGCGGCAACAGGAAAGCAGTGGAAGATGTGCTCTGATGCAAACGGCCAGTGTGGTAATCCGTTCTCCATCCCTAAAGTCGTTGGGACTCCCGCCAAGGATTCGTCCGGGCAGTTTATCTTTTACCGGTGGGGATGGATCACTTCGGACCTGAATGCGGTCACGAAGGAATCTGGCTCAACTCCGATATTGCTTCCATGTAGTCTTTGCTGCACCGTATGGCCGATGAATATGAATCCTGTTCCCAGTTCGAACACTCCATTTGAGATCTTGAACATCGTGGGAGTAATGGCTGGCGTCAGCAACTGCCGTCCGGTTTATAAAGCGGACGCTGGCGGGACGAGTCTGCAACTTGGTCATGACGCGGCGCGTCCGATCGACACGACGCGTCAGGGGCGAGTCGGAGGTTTTCACTCGGTTCATCCCGGAGGAGCCAACTTCCTCATGGCGGACGCGTCAGTGAACTTCTTTTCGGAGAATATGGACATCAAAAATCTTCGAGGACTTTCCACCATCGCCGGAAGCGATCCCGCATCACTCGGAGACGGCTAAGCCCCGTGTAGCGTGCAAAGGTCGGCGGTATTTGCATCGATGCCGAAAGAATTGCCTGTTGCATCACGCGAAATCTCGACTACGCAATCCTCATGACGGATTGCGCGAACCTTCATCCGTTCTTCCCGAGACCTGACTACTCTAGTTTTGCTCCCTGTAATCCAGGTGCCCTGTTATCTCGTTTGATGCGGCTATCTTGAGGAGGAACCGCATCAGACGAATGATTGGGCCAACGCACCGACCATAGCTGCTCTATCCCATCCCAGCCCCCCGTGCTGTGGTCGGTGCTCTCTGCTTTCTTTTCTGTCATCATTTCGGCAGAGAATAGATGTTTATCGGTTGTGAGTTTTCACTAGGCGTTGATGACGATTCGTTCAATAAAACAAACTTCTCCAACTGACTCGGTCGTCGTGACGTAGCAGTCGTGTTAAAGACACGCTCGATGATTTGGATTCTTTCAGGCGTGTCATTTTCGCTCAGAAAACCAAGTTGCTTTGGAAAGAGGCCTGGCCATCGCTCCCGGTGATCATTGGCTCATCGGTCGCAGAAACACGCCTAAGTTTCGGAGCACAGAACACGAGAGCCAATCACGGCATTACCTCTGCTCCGTGGTTGGCTTTCTTCGTCGAATCATGTTCCGATCAGATCAAGCGGCCCGCTGATCCGACTTGGGAGGCATCAACCCATGTCGTGAAGTCATCAAGTGAATAGCGGCCGTCAAGCCGTGCAACGCCTCGTCAATCTGTTGGCTTTCGCGCAGCAATCGTAGGTTCGCTGATAGCGTATTCTGTAATTCGAGCAGTTTACCTTCGTCATTGAGAACATTCGCGAGCGTCTGAGTAAGCCGAGCGAAATCACCTCGTAGCTTACCGGCCTCGTCAATAGTCGACTTCATTAGAGTGTGATGGGTGGTTCGGTCCGTTTCGATCGCTTCAAGGACCCGAAGAAGACGGCGTTCGCGCTCCGCCTCGCTTTCCTCAAATCTCTTCTGCATGCGAAGGATCGTCTCTTCCCACACCTGAGCTTGGCGAAGTTGTCGCTCCTCGCCCCGCTCTTGAAGCGTTTGGAGGGCATTCGACCAGAGCCTGAGTTGGCGATCGACGCTTGAATCCATCGTCTGAAGCATGGAGCCGCTGAGAGCTTGAAGAGCATTGAGGAACGGAGTCAGGCTGGCATCCGCCACCTCGAACCTGTTGAGGAGTTCGCGTTCCGCTCGACGATCGATCGAATGAACGATTTTCTGCTCCGCGCGTTCGCAGAGAAAGAGAAGAAACATCATGGCTGTCGAGGCGCCAAGCGCGACCGTCGTGGTATTAAAAGCGGCACCCATTTGCGACACGACGATGGGCAACTGGTCCGCCATTTGGTCGACGGTCAAGCCCGCGAGCGCCATGCCGAAGTAAAGCACCGTTCCCAAGAAGCCGAGGACGGGGGTGACCCATCCGATGAACCGGACGAGTCCATAGTTGTCATGAGTCTGGTCGTTATCTTGGTCGGATAGCGAATCCAAATAGTCGCTGAAACCGTCCGCCGACCCCTTCTCCTCGAGATAAGAGAGTGCCTTAATTAGTCTCTGTCCCATGCGGGAATTCCGAAGGGAGGCAGGCTGCTCCTTGAGATGAGCGAGTAATTCCGACGCTTTGGAAACAGGCTCACGCGGTCCGCGGGGAGGAAGGAATTCATGCCGCAAAGCACGCTTTTCGCGAGGAAAGGTGAACATCCGGAAAATGACGTCCATCATTCCCCAGATGAAGAACCCAACGATGACATATTCAACGGCATGTTCGGTGGTGTAACGCTGAAGGACCGTCCCCTCCATCGATTCTTGAAGGACGATGGTGTAGAAGATCGTCGTAACCACCGCGGCCGCCGCGAATGGCAAATCCAGCATCCGCGAGAAGACCCACTTGCGTGCGTTGTCCATGAACATCCACCTCATTCGGGGGATCGGGACGTACCTCGTCCGTCATCACCCACGAGCGGCGGGATGAAACGTGGACTTCGTGCTTTTGTCAAGATGGATGATGCGACTTCTTTACGAAGTTGACATTTACTCAGTGATATCGGGAACCCGGCGCCCTCATCCAACTCATCAACTTTGAAGTAGCCAGTCAGCAATCTCGCTGGCTTCCTGTTCGGGAGCCGCAGAGGATAGCCTGACTTTGTTCGTGGCATTCGTCGCCGAATAGCACGCTGATGTCACACTGGGTAGTTTCGCTCCTTCGCCACCCAGCCAAATCGGAACGGGGGCGCAAAGACCGGCGAGGGTTGGAAGGTCGCCATACTTGACCCCTCCCGGTAGAAGTTGAGGATCGCGAATGTCGGTGATCTGGCTAAATCGGAAGCCGTTGGTGCTCGCGGCAATAGAGGAGAGATGGTCCCGTGCGATTGCACCAGCTGCAAGTACCCACGGTCCCGCTCCATCGATACCGACGACGTCAATCCGTCCTTTCGGTCCGAGTTTCGCTCTTGCTCGTGCGATGCCGGTCACGATGTCCTGCACTCGCTGGGCAAATAATGGATAGTTGTAGCCGAACGCGAAGCATGCGGCGTCGCGACCATTCTCTGTGCTGCGAGATTTGTCCGGAGATCGATCAGGGGGAAGGGAATTTCCCTGTTCCATCAGATCAAGCCCGACCACGTGAACTCCCGCGTCTAGGAGTTTCTTCACGGGAGGAATGATGGACGATCCATGGAACAGTCCCTTCTTGCCGAGCGGCGTAATCCACAGGACAAGCCGATCGGGCGGCATCTTGATCCCGAGATGGATCGTTGGAATGGACACACTCTTCGACGCGTTGTTCAAATAGCCAATTCGGTACGATGCTCCATCGATCTTTCCCTCGCGAACGATATCGACCGAGAGATTGCTTCCCTCTGGAATGGAATGGCCGAGAATGACCTCCCAGCCCCCGCCGACGATCTTTTGGAATTCTGTCATTCCCGCCGAGTCTTTCGGAGTGAGAGCGGCGATTTGCTTATCGGACTCGGCAGCAAAGTGCGCCAGCATTTTGTGCTCGGCATCCTCATCCATCTTGGGTTTGGGATGTCTTTCGTTCCATACTGTCAGTTCATCGCGAGTCAGTGGAATGTAGTCCTCTTCAACGATCGGGCTTTTCAAACCAAGCTTGAAGTGTTTGTTGAAGAACTCATACATCATCGCCCGGCTGACATAGTTGTAGTTGTGCGGGAACGGGTAGTATTTTCCTTCGACATTGTCGGGAGCACCGAGCAGCGCATAGAGCTTCTTTAATTCCGGAAGCCCTTTGGTTTCGAGTTCGCGCGTCCAGTCGTCCGCCGCTGACATGCCGAGCGGCCGAGGTGCCGTGAGAGCGGCGATCTCGACGTTACCGGTGTCGACGCGGAGGTACGATGCGTTCTCGCAAGTACACCCACCTTGCATGGCAGTAGAAACCATGACGGCGGGAAACGCCGCCGCCGGGCGATCATCGACGGCTGTCAGCATGAATGTCTGTGTTCCACCGCCACTCGCCCCCGTCACGCCGATGCGCGACGTATCGACGTCTGGAAGCGAACTGACCCAATCGAGCGCGCGAACGGAATTGAACGTTTGCAGCCCCATCACGCTCAGTAGTCGGAGTTCCGCTTGAGCACTGAAGAGTCCCCAATGCTCGAGGGAACTCATTGAGGATCGCTGCGCTTTGAATCCGTGAGCGAGAGCTTGAGAGATCGGCACGCTATCGGCATAGCCGAGCATGTCGTAGTGGAAAACGATACATCCCATTCGAGCGAGTTGCATGCAGCGGGCTTGAAGGGGATATCGCCCGCCAACGGGATATTTTTCGGCCCCCTTCTTGATTTCGTCCTGGACGACTTTTTCGCCGTGATCGAAAAATCGTCCGTTTTGCCAATGGCCGTGCGGGCAAAGAATGACCGGAACTTTTCCTTCGATTTTCTTTGGCTTGAATAAGCTTCCTGTGACGTATAGGCCAGGTGAGCTTTGAAAATAGACACGCTCGACGGTGTATTCCTTGCGATCGACCGCGCCGTGAACCGTCGCCTCGATCGGTGGTCGGGGGGGCATCGGCCAGAGCCCGTTCGCGACGAGAAGCTGGCGTCGCAATTCGGCCGCGCGAAGCTCCCATGCCCCTTTCGATTCCGGTACGTTGAAAGGAAAGTAGGCGTTCAAATCAACAAGTTTGCCGAATCGCGCATCCTTCGGGAGTGGAACATCGAGCGAGAATGCGTCCTCCGCGAGCACCGACGACGATCCGCCGAACATCCTGGTCATTGCGAGCCCGACCGCGAGTTGTCCAAGGAACAATCGGCGATCGAGTTGCTTCTCGTGCTGTGAATTCTGCGTTCCGGACATGGATCGCTCGTCAATCATGAGTTTCGCCTTTCGTCGCTTGGTCATCTGTTGGTACTTCGGGATCTGCTTCCGTCGCCTGCTCTTTTTTCGCTTTGTCGTCTCGTTCGCGCAAATGACGCCTGATTTCTTCGCTGGTCCAACCTCGCCGCTCGGCTTCAGCTAAGACTTTTCGTTGTTCGTCGTGTGATAGTCGCGCCGCGACCGCATGAGCCGACCACGAGAGGGAGGCCCGGCGATTTACCGCTGGTACCCGTCGTGCAACCCCCTTATACCGCTGCATCATCTCGGCGGAGACACCATATTCCTCGCAGAGTTGGAAGAATGCCTCGCCGAAACTGTCATCCCCCGCATTGAGCATGTCACCGATCCACCAGGGACTGGCTCGCTGACACCAGAGCGCGAATGAGAGAGGGCCTTCCCATTGTTCCAGAGAAGGACGACCTGAAATCTTCACGCCGCACGGGTTGAACTCGAATCGACCTAGTTTGAGAACCGACGTCATAAGTACTCGTTTTCAAATGCAACTGAATCCCGAACGCTTTGCATGCGCACGAAGGAGCATGATCGCGATTCAGGGACAAGAGCCAAGGTTAGCAAGGGTTGGAGCGCACTTCAATGAAGAGTTGGATTCAGCGGAAGAACAACCGGTCGCCGGCCTTCCTGTCCCACCCACCGAATGGAGTCAATGGGATGCCGATCCGATTCTGTTCGGAAGTATCCGTATCGCAGAAACCTCTCGGTGGCGACACGCACCGACAAGAGAGAAGGCATGAATGTGTGCATGCCTCTCACCAGATGAAAGTCAGCTGCTCCCGCGAGCATGGTGCTTGCGACGGTAACGACTCCATCGTTATCGCAAGGAATGAGGTTGGTGTAGCCGCGACCAGCAGGGCCGCCAGCCGCGATAATGCCAATTTCGACACCGTACAGGCTCGTGGGATTGCTCGCCAACTGATGAACGATTCCTCCCTCTCCCGGAACGAGCTGACAGGCGGACGGCCCGACGAAAGGAAGGAGGCCGGTTCGCTGGACCAGCGTCGCTTTCTCCGCCCCTTGATTAGGAGTTCCGATCATGACGATTCGCTTGATACGGGGATCGGGGCCGAGTTCCAGATAAGCTCGTGTGACGAGTCCCCCCATGCTATGCCCGACGATGTGAATCGGATCATTTCCTTCGATGCCGTTGATGATCTGTTGGAGATGCCGGGCATGTGATCCGATCGCGATCTGTAAACTAGGATAGCCGACCGTATAGGAACTCATGCCATGTTGTCGAAGATGACGCGCGAGCACGTCCATGCTTCTTCTAGTTCGAATCAACCCATGAAGAGTGATGACTCGCGTGCCGGCGAATTCTTCAAGATGTCCTTGATCGACACGAATCTGATCGAGTGCCCGTCGGCAGTCATCGTACGACCCGTGCGCTCTCTCGAAATTCCACGAATCGAGTAATCGATACCGCCCGGAGTGGACGTGAATTTGAATTCGCCAATCGCGAAAAAGATAAACATCGGCCCAATGCTGAAGCCCACCGAGCGTGGGCATCCAATCCTTAAGGGAGTGACTCAACGACTGCAGTCCCATTCGAGAGATCGCTGAGAAGTCGCTATTCATTCGCATCGATCCCCACCTGGCGACTCCACCTTCGGTCCCTCTTTGGGCCTTTCCCATACTATACCTGCCCAGCAGATAAAATCGTGAGCAGTCCCGACTCAATGCGGATCGAAAGTCGTTTTGCGAGTCCCACTTTTCGGCTATTTCGCCTGTTTTCCGCTTCCCATCAACATCCATCGGCCGATCGGATAAAAATTGCATCGAGCGGATCAGGTGTCAGGGGAAAGCTCTTTCGGAGGAATGGGGAGATTTGCGAATCAAAGTGAACCCTGCGCGCCATACCTCAGTCGTTTTCTTCATGAATACCTTGAATCTCCACACGAAATTCGCCCGAATGGGGGCGAGATTAAAACTTGTCGACCATCAAGATATCCGTCGCGTGATGAACGGAGTATCGCTCGACATCCGCGAAGACAGTAGGGGAGAGTTTTTTGAGATCGCGGCAATTCCGTCTGTTGAGATCGATGTTCTCGACCTCCAACGTGGCGATCGTCACTTGCTGCTTCTTGTTCGCGAAGGCGAGGATAAGAGTAAGTACCTTTGCGGGCATGATGAACGGCACTGGTTCGTGGCGGGGATCCCCGAGAAGGCCGCCGTGGGAACAGTGAGCCATGCGAAGGAATCGCTGAAACCGAGAGCCGTGATTGCCATGCAAAACCGACTCGGCTTGAATTCGAAAAATCGCAATCGACGGAGAAATCCTGCCTTCATTCGCCAGGGAGAGTGGTTCTTCATTCCGGCACCGGAAATTCCGATCGATCGTGTGCATCTCTTAAAAAATGAACCACTGCAACGTGGAAACGGTGGTAAGCCACACTGGGTTGATTATTGTTATCGAACGGGTGGTGAAGCGGTCTATGTTTGCAACAAACACCCGAATGGTCTGCTCGAAAAAGAGTACCAAAATCTTCTGGCGATGAATGTTCAGGCCAGGAATTGGGGTTGGCGTGCCATGCGCCGCAACATGAACGTGTTTGTCAAAGGGCGCGTTCGTCACGCGGACCATGCCACGATTGTCCTTGATGGCTGGCACCAAGTCCTCATGAATACCGAGTCTGAATCGAAGGCGATGCGGAACGTGGCATTCCTCGATTAATGATCAAACTGTTTTGGTCGTAACTTTCGAAGAGCCCCAAACCAAAAAGGTGTGGGGCTCTTTTCATTTTGGAGGCGTTCGTAAGGGAACTGATCATTGCCTTAAAACGGACTACAATGAGGACGATCAGTGTTCGAATCCGACTTGTTTGTCCTTCTACGCGGCAAAGGATGTCATGGTCTTTTACTTCGACTCCGAGCACCCAAAAGACACCATCCTTTTTTACGTCGGCGGCCGCGCGGACGAGGCGTCGGCAGAGCGGGTTGGCCGGTTGATCGACCGACTTTCGACAGAGCTCCCTTGGGTCATTCATCCACCGTACTTCGTTTATCAGGTAGAAGACCACACCGACCCAGAGACGGGAAAGCCGGTATTGACGGTGGGGGGAGTGCTCGAAGTCTATACGGCCCATCCACCCTGGCGCGATCGTCTTCCGCGCGAAGTAGATGAGGCACACTACCGCGAGTTCCGAACGCTCGTCGATCATTTGGCGACGATTAGCAAGGAGTCGGGGGATGAGTTCCATTTCGAATTCCACGAGGAGTTGATCGGCATCATCAAGGACGGGGAACTGGATGAAAGGCTCGAAACTCAGTTTTTGGGGACTTGGGCAAGAGCTTTAGGGATTGAGCCCCTTTCGTGACCCAATTTTCGAATCAAACGCCCCCTAATCGAATTATCCTACCCACGCGTCAATCCCTTCCTGGTTGACACCAAACGGCGAACGTGCGCACCATTTCCCATGAATCGTTGTTCGTTCCAGGACGACGAAAACCAATGAGAGGGACTCTCAGAGCAGGGATGCTACGTGAAGTCCGGACGTTTCGAAAGAGTGCTCGACCGGCATAACGGTGGAAGTGTCATGGAAGACGAAGACAATATCGATGAACCCGTCTCGCGCAAGCCGGCGAAGAAGACTCGGGCCAAGAAGAAGCGAAAACAATCGCATGCCGACGACCTCGATGAAGAACTCGAGGACGAGGGGGGGACGTCCTATTCAAAGAGGACTTGGATTGGCTGGGCCTCGAAGTGGGCTTTCAGCCTGATCTTCATCGGCGGGACGGCTTTCATTATCGCACCTATGGCGGTCGGCTGGACCGGAATGGCGGGGGAAATCGTTACGCGCGTGGCGTTGCCTCCCAACCTTTCCCTCTCCGTGCGCGCGGCAAGTCTGGCATGGTGGTCTCCGATTGACATCGAGAAGGCACACCTCAAATCGAACGATGGTGAGCTGGATGTGGTCGTTGAACGATTGACGACTTCGCGAACGCTTTGGGGGCTGCTGATGTCCCCCTCTGATTTAGGTACGATTCGCGTCGTCGAGCCCAAGGTCGTCGCAAAGGTTCTTCAGCTCAACGATCCGGAGAAGCATGAGCATCATCCTCCCAAGTTCGAGGATGAGAAGATTGTTGCACGCTTCAAATCGCAGAAGGTGCGACTCGAGATCGAGCGCGGCAGTCTGACGGTCGAAGACACGACCGGTACCAAGTGGCAACTCGACGAGATCGCTGCCGAAGTGTTAATGCCCTCTGAGAAGAATCACGCGGTGGAAGCAGCTATTGCGGGCAAAATTCCTTCGAGTAGTTCCGACGTTCGAGCCACCGCCACGATCGATACCGATGCAGAGACTGGAAAAGTCGCCACCGTCCAAAGCAAAATTCAAGCGGAGGAGTTCCCCCTTGAATTGATCAATCCCGTTCTTGTTTGGACGGGAGACCGGACGCGACTTGGAGGCAAGCTCACGGGGAAGGCGGATCTAACGTATCATCGCGATGCTCATTCTCTCGCCATCAAGACCGATGGCCAAATCAAAAACCTCATCGCAGCATCGTCTCGTCTTGAGCCAGACCGTTTGGAACTATCGAGCGTCGAATCACATGTGACAGCCAAGGTGGACGAAAAGGGAATCGTCCTCACGGAGGGACGCATTCATTGCGACATTGGTCAGGCCTCGGGAAATGGTGAATTTCACTGGAGTGATCAGAGCCCCACCGATTCGACTCTAGACGTTCAGGGAACGATCGACCTGCCGAAGCTTGTGAAGAGTTTGCCGCATCTCGTGCCGGTTCGTGAGGATGTCCAAATCGATCACGGCACAGTGGCAGTTTCGCTGAAGCCATCGCCGATGACGCCGGGAAGGCTGGAGTTGAAAGCTGAAGTCAGTGACTTGGCGGCTCGATGCAAAGACCAGCCGATCCAATGGCCTAAGCCGGTGATCGTCGATGCGACGGCCGGGAAGACGCCGCAGGGAGAGTTCATCGCCGATTTCCAATGCAATTCCGACTTTCTGCGTGCCAAGGGGAGCGGAACACTTTCGAACTTCGATGTGACGGCGGTGTGCGACCTGAACCGGTTGCAAGAGCGGATGGGGCAACTTCTTGATGTCGGTGACACTCGCCTCGCGGGTCGATTTACGCTGCGTGTGCAGTCAACGAGGACTGAGGGAGAGGGTGTCACGATTCTAGGAGCCGCGCGGGCGGAGGAACTAGATATCCGCGTTGCGGGACAGTCTCATCTGGTCGAGCCACTCCTCAATGCGCAGTTTCAAGCCCGCGCCAAAGCGCCGAAGCTCGAAGCGATTGAGACGGCGGCGATCGTGCTGAAAACAGATCGAGAGCATTTGACCGCGCATTTACGTTCCCCGGTCGCTGACTGGACGAATGGTCCTTGGGGCGTTTGGGATGTGCAAGCAAGTGGAGACTTGGCGGAGATCGTTCGCCGGGCGAAGCCGTTCGCGCCAGGTCTTCAAAATTGGAAGGCGGGAGGGATCGGCGTGATGAGCGGCCATTTCGAGCCCGCACGCGATCAAGTCTCATTTGAAAAGTTGAATGTCGACATCCAGGACTTCGTGCTCGCCGGGGGCAATCTTCACATCGCCGACAAGCGATGGCAACTCGCGACTTCAGGCAAGATCGATGGACAAAACCTTGCCGTCGCTCTCGGTCCGACGTCCCTTTCCGCCGAGGCGATGCAGTTAAAGACGGAAAGCCTAAAGGGACGCGTCACCGATGATGGTCTCGCTTTCATTTGCCAAGCGGAGGTGATGGCCGACCTTGCACGCATTCGTGCTTGGACGAGCGATCCGAGTCAAGGGGACATCGCAGGACAACTCAAGGGAAATGGGTCGATCGAATCGGATGGTCGGCGCTGGATGGCGACTCTCAATGCGACCGTTCAGAATGCGCGACTTGGCCCAACGGCAGAACCCTACATCGATGAGCCGCAAATGACACTCGAGGGGCAAGTCGGAGCCGATTTCGGTAGCGAGGTCCTTGTTCTGAAAAATGCCAAGGCCGCGGTGAGCGGGCTCGTCGTGACGGCGAGTGGCGAAGTCAGTGACCTACAGACGACAAAGACCGTCAAGCTCGGTGGATTCGTTGACTATGAACTTGAAACGCTTGGCCCGCGATTGAAGGGGCTTCTCGGCGAGCAGATCGTTTTCTCCGGGAGTGATCGACGGGCATTCCGTGTCAGTGGCTCGCTTGCCTCGCCGGATACCCAGTTCGCGACCGATCAGTCGGCGGCATCGCCGGGCGCTCGCGTGGCGAAGGGAGAGTTCCCCGGACTCAAGGGAGAGTTCTCCTTCGGATGGCAGAAGGCGAATATCTACGGATTCATTGCGGGGCCCGCGAACATCGACGGTAAGTTGGCGGACAGTTGGGTCGTGACCAAGCCTGTCTCATTCTCGTTGAACGGAGGAACGGCGGATCTTCGCCCCGGCCTCTTCCTTGGGACACAGGCGATCTACCTGCAACATCCCGCCGGAGTGATTGCTCAAAACGTCAAGCTCACGCGCGAGATGTGTGATGGGGCCATTCAGTTTATTGCTCCCGTCCTCGCGCAGTCCGTCAGCGTTCAGGGATTGGTTTCCCTTCAAATCAACGAGACCGAAGTTCCGCTGGGACACCTCGATCGAGCAAAAATGTCCGGCACTCTTGTTTTGAATGATGTGAACGCTCAGGGAAGTCCGCTCATGCAAGAGCTTTTCGTGATGACGGAGGGAAAGCCCGTCTTGCAGATCGCGAAGGATACCCAAGTGAAGTTCCGGGTAGAGGATGGACGTGTCTATCA
Source organism: bacterium (assembly GCA_019748235.1). GTDB lineage: Bacteria > Planctomycetota > Planctomycetia > Kolteriales > Kolteriaceae > JAIEPU01. Next base: position 53,424 of record JAIEPU010000110.1, on the reverse strand, counting down.
CGAAAACTTACGGTTCCAGCTGCCGGGGATGCAGGTGACGACCTCGGGATCAGTCGGTTTTGACCACACCCTGTCATTGACGGCTGAAATGCCATTGCCCCCTGAAGTGCTTAAGAACAAGGTGGTTTCCGACTACATTGCGACGCAGACCATTCGCGTGCCGATCGGCGGCACACTGGAGAAGCCTAAACTTGATCGAAACGCGCTCAATCGTGAGATTGGTCAACTTATCTCGAAGAGCGCATCCAAGTCGGTCGAGAATGAGCTGAATAAGCAGATTGATAAGGGGCTGAACAAGCTCTTTGAGAAGATCAAGTAACCACGTGATTCGGTCTGCGCATGGAAAAGCCCTCGGCGTGACTTAGGCCGAGGGCTCTTTGCGTTCCGTTCAGTGAAGCGATCAAGCGCTCCAGATCTTCTCACGGTGCTCGGTCACTTCGCGGGTCGCATTGCGGGTATCGATGACCAGTCGCGATAGTCGCACGATCCGATTCCAATCATAACAGGTGTGATCGGTCGAGATCAGCACGCAGTCGAGTGAGCCCAAATACTCGGGCGTCAACTCCTGGCTCTTCATCCCTTCGAAATCATAATGCCGCATCGACGGTAATCGAGGGATGAACGGATCGTTATAACTGACGTCGGCACCAAGCTCAATCAGTCGTTCCATCAGCTCGAAGCTCGGCGATTCACGTGGATCATCGACATCCTTTTTGTAAGCCGCGCCGAGGACTCCGACCTTACTCCCTCGGATCGATTTACAGTGTTGATTGAGAGCGAGTGTGATGCGCTGAATCACATATTCGGGCATCGAGGTATTCACTTCGCCCGCCAGCTCAATGAAACGGGTGTGGAAGTTGTACCGCCGAGCGACCCACGAAAGATAGAAAGGGTCGATCGGAATGCAGTGTCCGCCGAGTCCAGGGCCCGGATAGAACGGCTGATAGCCGAATGGTTTCGTGCTCGCCGCGCGAATGACTTCCCAAATGTCGATGTTCATCCGCTCGAAGAGTATCTTGAGTTCATTCACAAGTGCGATGTTCACGCTTCGATAGGTGTTCTCGAGGATCTTGCACGCTTCGGCCACTTCCGGGCTGCCGACTTCAACGACCTTGGGAACGATCGGCTTATAAAGTTCGACCGCAAGCTGATGGCTTTTGGGATCGAGTCCACCGACAACTTTCGGAATGAATGCCGCGCTATGGGTCGGATTGCCGGGATCTTCCCGCTCCGGACTGAACGCTAGGAAGAAATCGCTCCCTGCGCACAGCCCACCCGCTTCGAGCAATGGTTTACAGACCTCTCGCGTCGTGCCGGGGTAAGTCGTGCTTTCGAGGACGACCAATTGACCGGGACGAAGGTGGGGTTGAATATCTTGGCAAGTCCCCTCGATGTACGAGAGGTCCGGCTCGCGATTTTTCGACAGCGGTGTCGGAACACAGATGATGATCGCGTGCGTGTCGGCAAGGCGCTTGACGTCGCACGTCGGCACGAACTTGTCGCTGTCGAGAAGCTCGGAAATCTCATCCGAGGTAATGTGTTTGATGTAGGACTGGCCCTGATTGAGAAGTCGGACCTTCTCCGGGTCGCAGTCAAAGCCGATCACCGAATAGCCCGCTCGGGCGAAAATTCGAACCAAGGGTAAGCCGACATACCCGAGGCCGATCACTCCGACCGTAGCCGTACGGTTCTGGATGGCTTCCAGCGTCTGCTGAAACGGACCAACGGCCGAGTTTGACTCGTCCAAGCGGCGACTCTCCCCTATCGAAATCCTCATCCTGCGGCTTCCTCACAGTCGTTTGTACCAAACTGAAGGGAAGTTCGCATGGACTGGGCAATTGAGTCAAGCGGACCCTGCAGGTTGAGGGAAGATTTCTTGTCGAGATCCTTCGTCCTGGACCCACTGGAGACGCTACTAATGCTTTTACTGACGTTTGTTATGGCATCTGGCTTTCGTTGGACTCAGCTCGACCGGGATCATTTTCCGATGGGGGCAGGCAAGCATTGATGGCCCGCTCCAAGTCACCGTCGGGTTGCTCGAGCATGTGCGGGCGGAGGTCGATCAGGATCGGGAGAAGTTCCGGACTCGCCATCTTTTCCGCTGCATCGAGAATCAGCGATCCGAATATGGGGCATAGTAACTCTTTTTTCACTGCTTCGAGCACACGTGGATCGTGTCGTTCCGCGAGTCCGACAATCGCCTCAGCACGGGTGTCATCGTCAGGATCATTGAGCCGATTGACGAGCGCCTGCCTGATGTCGGGAGTATCTAATTCTGTCATTGAGCCGATTCCAAACGTCGCCCAATCGCGGACGTCTGACACTTCATCACTCGAAAGCTCAATAAGTGTCGAAATCGATTCATCATCTTGGTGCCGGATGAGTGCGTAGGCTACTGACCAACGTACATCGGCATTTGGATGTTGAGCAAGCGCACGGATATCCCGCGTGTCGTCGAAGGAATGATGACTCAGCGCCGCAAGCAGGTGGGAAAGCACTTCCGGAATGACTTCGTGCCGCAGTGCGAACGAGAGAAGTCCGACACATTCTCTTGACGCTCGAGTTTCAGCGTTTTCGAATCCGCCGAGCACGTCTGCAATAACCTCGCGCTCGAGCGGACTAGCACTTCGCAATAACTTCTCCGCATGGGACAAGGTCGTTTCCACGCCAAGTTGCCGTAATCTTTCGATGACGGGCCAGCGCTTCTGTTCGTCACTTTCCGATGTCGCTTGACGGAATAGTTCCAAAAACTGATCGGCTTCGGTGGAGGGTGTTGGATCATTACCCATGAGGTGGCTCTTCAAGTCGATGGTGAGCTAAAGGTTGCATCCCCTCATACGAATCCGCACTAACAGATCATGAAGCGCGTCCCTTCCAGAAGCTTCTTCCGGGAGGTGGCTCACCTCGTGAGCTTCTTTCAACATGCCCATGAGCCGGTCGTATTCGCGCTCGTGAAAGTCGAGGTCCGCTTGATCAAGGGTTGACTTCTCCTTGCCGGTCTTCTTTCGCTCGATGAGATCGGGGATGTAAGGGAGCTTCATCTCGTCATTGAGATGAACGAGGTTGGCTTCGATGCATCCTGTCCGCATGAGATGAATGCCCGTCAAGATGACACGGTACAAATAAAGGAGTGGCTTGATACGCGGCGGGTTTTCTTTTCGAAAGAGCCGCCACTGCGTATCCGCAAATCCTAAGTAGTGGTATACGTGATGTTTCGTCAGGCATCGGAGCCCGATTGACTTCAATTCTTCATGCTCGGGCGATGTCTGTAGAACGAGCGGCGAATAGAGCTGTTCCATGACATAACCATTCTTCTTGAGCATCAGTCCGAAGAATTTTTTCACGTGGTGTGTGACAAGATCGATCTCTAAACCTTGTTTAATTCCCGATCGCTCGATGGTGTCATGTTGCGCTCGGAGTCCAATCACTTCCTGGAGGTGCAACAGATGGGCACCACGAAGATCGAAGTCCGAGTCCGGCGAATTGAATCCATACAAATGAGAGCCGCTCACCGTTGCGAACAGGAGGGGATAAGGATGTTCTTTGATTTGCTGATGAATCCGAGGGTCGTCGATCATGGCAATTGTTCCAAGAGTGCGGCTCGCCGTGCGTGTAGGAGAAACATGTTCGCACGGACATAATCCGGGCGATCGGGAAGTTTTGTTCGTTCGTATGCCTTGTTGAATTCGTCATGAAGACGAAGTCGCCAAGCGTCCGCCTCGTTCCACGGCATTTCACCACGTTTGATGGCGAGGAGCGCATCCCGATGCTCCGTCACACGGGTGGGAACAAATCCCTCTCGAAGAGTCGTGATGCCGGCAAGGAGAAGCCGGATCAAGTGCATCACGTGTTTCCATTTCACCTCTCCGTGATTCCGCAGATCTCCCTGCATCTTCCGAAACTGGGACATCACGTAGCCATTGAATGTCTGATAAACACAACGAGAGAGAAAGCATTCGCGCAGATCGATCAATTCCTGGCCCAGGGGAGTCGCCATTTCCACGAGAGGCGAATAAAGGCATTCCAGGATGTTTGGATTCGCCTTCAGAGCCAAAACGAGGAACTTTTCAACCTCCCAGTAGACCTCTTGCGATTCGTCATTCTCGAGTTGTTCGGGAATGCCAAAGAGCGACCAATGCTGCTCGGCTCGGGGCAAATAAACGCCACGGCGATCGGTGTCGGATTGGTCGTTGTCAAGGCCGTAAGCTCGTGAGCCGATGACGCAGCGAAAGATGACCCGCTCGAAAAGATCGTTTCGTTCGAGCGGGTGTTCATCGAGAGCGAGCTCTCCTTCCTTGAATCGCGCCAGCATGACGATCTCGCGTCGCGTCAAGGCAGCCTCGAATCCATCCGCAAAACGAACGCGATACGAGTGCGTGGCGTCGTCGGGCGATTTCACGACGGCACCGACTGACCCACGTGCTTGAAGCAAGGTTCCTGACGCTGACTTGATGTCGCGCAGCGTCACCACCTTCGTTCCCACGGTGAAAATCAACTCGTCGTGATAATGAACTCTCTCCGTCACATGAACGCCCCTCTGATAATCCTTGTCAGCACAAGGTAACCAAGCGGAGCGATGTTACTCTCTAAAAAAAGTCGTCGCGGTTCGAGCCGTCAAAACAACCCTCGTGTGAGGCAGCATTTCTTGAATCGCTTGCCTGAACCGCATGGGCAAAGGTCATTTCGTCCGAGTTTCTCGGTGAGGAGCTTGTTCCCGTGAACAATTCGCACTCCCCGTTTCACCTTCGTTTCTGACGGGAAGCCTTTTCTACGTTTGCTCATCCGTTCGAAAAAAGGGGAGATCGTTGAAGTCTTCCGCTCGCATGGCACACCTCCGTTTTCTTGCACCGATTGTCAGTCAGAGAAAGGGAGAGAATCCTTTCGAAAGGTTCACCTTGAACGATCGCAACAATTCCTTTCGAGAGGCATTCTTTGAACGGAGCAACAAGCGTGCTCCCTCGTTTTCATTTCGACGACGACAATCGTGCAATATTCAGACTGGGGCCATCGTTGAAAGAGAAGTGTGAAACGTGTTTACCGCGGGCCAAAGGGGTTAGCCATGCGACTGGGATCTTCCATTTTGATGTTGTTTCTTGTTGTCTTTTGCTCAGAAGCGATGGCGCAGCCGCCTGGAGGCCCTCCGAATGGGCGTCGGGGGCAGGGGGGACAGATGGATCCCCAGGTGATGATTGGCCGTCTGATGAATATGGATGCGAATCAAGACGGCGTCTTAACGAGTGACGAAGTCACCGACCAACGTCTTCAGATGATGTTCAAAAGAATCGACTCCAATAGTGACGGTTCCGTGACACAGGATGAAATTCGCTCGTTCGCACAGAACGCTGGGAGGCAAGGGAATCGTGGAGGGCAGAACGGGCAAATGGGCCGCAACGGACGCGGAATGGGAGCGCCCCCTAAACCAGGGCAAATTCTGCCCGAGCATCTGCAGGATGAGTTGAACCTGACCGAGGCGCAAAAGAAGAAGATCGACGCCCTTCAAAAGGAAGTCGATGCAAAGCTCGCGAAAATTCTAACGCAAGATCAACAGCAGCAACTGGCGGAGATGGCCAATCGCGGTCCCGGAGGTCCTGGCGGAAACGGTGCTCCTGGAGGTGGGCCCGGTGGATTTGGCCCTCAGAACGGACCTCCTCCCGAAGACTTCTAACAACCGATTGCCAAGCGAGATGATCATCTCGCCACGTTTAGTCGTGCTTCAAGGCAGTTTAGAGATGACTGTTGATGCACGAAGGACAACTCGCGCGCGTGTCCTTGGACGGTTCCGGAGTTGCGCGAGCTCGACTCTACTATGCCAGGACGTCAACGACGTGGTCACGCTCTTGGTGAGTGGACTGCTTTGCGACTATTGACCCTGGCGGGATGTTGCCGGCAAGTTGGACCTGCAGTTATCATCCAGTTGCTGATGGCGATAACGATGAATTGCTTGAAGTTCTGGTCGTCGAGCAACCAAGGCTCGTAGCCATCTCTGCGCTGGCGTTGGAGGATGCGGACGGTGCGGTTTATAATGTCATCCAAGTAGTCGTCGTATGTGATTCGCCGCCCAATATGGCAACGCTCCTTTAACATGCAAGCATCGCTAAGGTGACTCATTTCTATTTTCACAGTACTTGGGTACCTTGTTGGTAATCGGCAAGCAATCCTCCAAATTGCATCCACGCGTGGTGCTTTGGGTTTGGGAGCCTTATTTGTATTGTCGGCTGGCCTCGCACGCGAATATGACGGTGCAGACCTTTATCATGAACCCTGGCTTTTGCTGATACCCTTCGTCGCCTCGACGGTAACATCGTTTCTGCTTTATTCTCTTGTTTACATGGCAGGGTTGCGGCGATTTATTGAGCGGCCTGCATTCGGTCGGATGTACATCTCGTTTCTATCGCTGTATTGGATGACCGGGCCAATTGCATGGTTTTATGCGATACCGGTTGAGCGGTTCATGTCCGCCGGCAATTCCACTATTGCAAATTTATACCTTTTGGCATTGGTATCGCTGTGGCGAGTAATGCTCATAACACGCGTAGTCCATGTTCTGTTTGGAGCGAGCGTCGTTGCCGCATTCTGGCTCGTCATGCTTTTCGCTGACTCAGTGGCTCTGGGGACGCTGTTACTCACACCAATTCCTATCATCAACGTAATGGGCGGGGTCCGCCTTTCCGCAAGCGAAAATGCAATCCAGAGCGCCGCACTATTGGTTTTTCTTTTCGGCGGGTTTAGCTGGTTGGTGTGGCTGCTCGGAGGCATTGTGATTGGTGTCATCGCCAGACGCGACTGGAAGGTGCCGTCAGTTGAACCAATGCAATCATCCAGAATCGGTTGGGTTGTCTGGGCTCTTCCAATTTGTGTGATTCTCGGCTTATTCGGTCTCTTACCGTTCAAGCAGCCTGAACAGCAATTGCGTCACGCGGTCGAGGACGACCTTGCCAAGAATCGAATCGAAGAAGCGATCCAGTTGATGTCCAAACACGTTCATGACGATTTCCCACCGCACTGGGTTCCACCTCCACATCTCGCCTATCGTGATCCACGACCGAAATTGCTTGACGTCCTAAAAGTCGTAGCTGAAACGGATTCGGCAGCCTGGGTGCAGAAAGTATTCGCAGACAAACTCGAGTCTGACGTATCCAACTACTCATTTGGGATTAGACATCGTTGGGCCTTCGATTGGGATGCAGTCGAAAAGGATCGCTTTTTGAGTGTCATGGAACGGCTTCCTCAGGGAGGAGCAATCGTGTCCCGGCACGCGGATGTATTCTTAGAGATCGCTAAGAGTGCCGGAGAAGACGGGGAGTTGCGCGCCAGAATCTGTTCGTTGTTGAGCAAGGCCGGACACGAGATACCTGACCCGTCACAATCTAACGGAGAACGGTGATCCACGAGAAGAGATGGATTGAACTCGCTCAACGAATTCAGGATCGAACGCCGCTTATTTCGTTGGCACTCCCATTGGTGCGTGTCGGTCGTCTGCATAATTCGACTCGTAGCGCGGCGACGCTCATTCGACAGTCTTCGCTGATCCGAATTGAGATGTGAATCCAGCGCAGCACGCTCGAAACCCATCGTTTGGCGTCGCAAGCAGGAAAGCTTCTAATGTCGATTTGGCTGATTTACCTAGGTTTGCGAAAGAATGCGAGTTATTACAAATGAAAAGAGTGGGCGGTGAGGGACTCGAACAAGTCCACGAATGGCCTGAAAATTTGACGATTTTCAACGGTGACGACGCGTTAAACGACGCAGTTGAATTAAGGGGCTGTGATGGCCTCAAAATTGGGCCGCATCAGTCTCTCAAAATCCAGTCGAAGATCCTCGCCCTCACACCGGAGAATGCGTTTTCCAACATCGATTCGCAAATTCAGCGGTGTGATCATGCTTTGCCGTTGGAAGGGCAGGGGAGTGTCGTGCCTTTGCATCACTCCAATGGCACCTTTGATCATTGCCATTCATCGAATGACACTAACAATCTTCCAGATTCAGTGAGGCGTATTGCGGATGCCTGGTCCTGCCTCTCGCCCAACATCCGCGAGGCGATTTTAACCCTCGTGGATGCAGGGCGAATAACGATCGGCCGGCATAATCATCGTGAGATCGAAACTGCTCGCGATGATCGACGAGATGATCGTCTGACTTGGCGACTGGCCAGAGAGTGTCGAAGCATCATTCAAGGATGTCTTCGGGAGGAAGAATGGCGGAATGCTGATCTGGCATTCTTTGACGTGATTCAGGCGGGACTCGCAAGCCGCCAGCCGTAAACATATTCCCGATCGGGATTATTCAAGCCAATTGTTGCTGATTGGGGGATCAATGAGGTCTAAAGCCATCTTTATATTCCCGATCGGTATTATACTTGTTGAAGTTGGCCCCAAAACGAGCTAAACTGACTCGAAGCTGTCAAAATACTCCCGTTCGGGAATGAAAATGGCCGAAATGAGCGAGAAATGGATAAGGGATTCGAGGAAACAATCGGAGCGTTCGTTCGGGATCGTCGCAAGGCGGGCCGGATGACGCAGCGCGAGCTGGGAGAACTGGCTGGTGTCGGCACTCGCTTCGTCTCGGAACTTGAACGCGGCAAACCCTCCGTCCGACTGAGCGTGGTCAACAAAGTGCTCGCCGTGTTTGGCAAGTCGCTGGGGATCGTGGATGCTCCCCGCCAGGATGAACAGTCATGAAGGAACGTCGAGCCGTTGTGCGCCTGGATGGTCAGCCGGTCGGCATGCTTGTGGAAACGGGTAAACATGTCATCTTTGCTTATGATGCATGGTGGCTCGCGCTACGTGATGCTGTGCCGGTATCGCTAACCCTTCCCCTGCGCCCTGAGCCATACATCTCAGAGGGACTGCATCCCTTTTTTGAAAACCTTCTTCCTGAAGGATGGTTGCTGGAGCTTGCGACGAAGAAGCTCAAAATCTCCAAGGACGATGCGTTCGGATTGCTCGTCGCCACGTGCGCCGATTGCATTGGCGCGGTGGAAATCCTTCCAGAGGAGGAAGGGCAATGAGCAAGGTGTGCCGCATCTGTCTCGAAAACACGCGCGGTGAATCCGACTACCATGCCCGTTGCCTTCGCGGCCTCTTTGGCACAGCGAAGGTGCCACATCTCGATATCGAGCTAGGCAAGCTCCATACGGCGGCGCTGGCGATGGTCGGGCATACGTCGCTATCAGGCATACAGAAGAAGATATCCGTCGGGCTTTCCGCTGATCGCGAGACACTTCAAGTCGAGGCCGAAGGCGGACGCTATATCCTGAAGCCGCAAACGGAAACCTATCCGTTCCTGCCAGAGAACGAGCACCTCACCACCCAATTGGCAAAACTCGTTGGCATCGAAGTCGCGCCAAGCGGACTCGTCAGCCTTAAGGACGGATCGCTCGCTTATGTCGTGCGACGTTTTGATCGTCTTCCCGATGGGAGGAAGCTACGCCAGGAAGATTTCTGCCAGATTGCCGAGAAATCTCCCAAGGAGAAGTATGACGGCTCGGCGGAGTTATGCGTCCGCCTTATTCGCAAGTACGCGACTGAACCATTAGTGGAAATATTCAAGCTCTATCGCCTGATGCTCTTCATCTGGTGGTCAGGCAATGGCGATATGCACTTAAAGAATTTTTCGCTGCTGACAAGTGAAGACGGCGTCATTCAGCTTACGCCTGCTTATGATCTCGTCTGCACTCGGCTGGTGATCCCTGACGATCAACTCGCGTTGCCCATCGCCGGCAAGAGAGATCGGCTCGATCGAGCCGATTGGCTTGAGTTCGCACGTTATTGCAATCTTCCCGAGAAGCCGGTCATGCGTGTTGTCAGTGAACTTGTTGGATCTCAAACAAAAGCGACCGAATTAATTGACCGCAGCTTTGTTTCGAGCGACAAGAGGAAAGAGTTTGTGAATTTGATAGTGGAGCGGACTGCTGCGATGCAGTGATTTCACATCTAGGCCGACTATGTCAAATCAGCATTAGCGTGTTCGACCGAAAGGGATTTGAACCTACCCCTGAACCCTTGGAAAACGCCATTGTTTTGGAAGAGGGCGGCGCAGAATCCGGCGCACTCATGGATTGCGACCTGACGCGAATCATTGCGGCATGGCCAAAGTTGGACGAACCGGCTCGCCGGGCAATAGTCGCACTCATTGAATCATCTGCATAACAGTCACTGTTTATCCTCGCTTTGTCTAGGCCCCTCATGACGGGTCGCCCAGCATTGGCCAACTCTGATCCATGAAGGAATCTGTGGCTGTTTTCAAAGAGATCTGGTTTTATCGTTCGGATACCAAAAAGGAGCCCGAGTGACTAAGAAGCGACTTCCTCCCATAGCATCCTCTGGATCGCTGCCGAGCGGATTCTCCGACCTGCTTGGGGAAGTGAAGCTGCGTATCCAGACCGCCCAGGCGAAGGCAATGCTTTCGGTCAATGCGGAGCTTGTTCGTCTCTACTGGGACATTGGCCGACTGATCGACCAGCGGCAAAAGAGGGAAGGGTGGGGTGCCTCGGTTATTCCCCGCCTGTCGGTGGAACTGCGGAATGAACTCTCGGGGATCAAAGGGTTCTCGGAGAGAAACATCGATCGCATGATCGCGTTTTTTCGGGCCTACCCCGATCCTTCGCAATTTTCGCCGCAGCTTGCGGCGAAATTAAGATCTACCGCAAAAGTGCCGCAGCTTGCGGCGAAAACGCCGGATTCCTTGATTTGGTCCATTCCTTGGTTTCATCACGTCGTGCTGATTGAAAAGATCAAAGACCTAGCCGCACGACGCTGGTACATGGAGCAGACGCTCGAAAACGGTTGGAGTCGCAACGTCCTCACTCTCATGATCGATGGGAAGGCACACGCGCGATCAGGCAAGGCGGTCACCAACTTCAAGCAACTCTTGCCCAGCCCTCAATCCGACCTTGTTCAGCAAACGCTCAAAGATCCGTATATCTTCGACTTTCTCACCCTCGACGAACCGTTCCACGAGCGGGAATTGGAAACCGAGCTTGTTCGGCACTTGGAGAAGTTCCTGCTCGAACTCGGACAGGGTTTCGCATTCGTAGGTCGGCAGTATCGGCTCACGATCGCCGAGGAAGACTTCTATGTCGACCTGCTCTTCTACCATCTCCGGTTGCGAGCGTTTGTGGTGATCGACTTAAAGATAGGCACGTTCAAGCCGGAATATGCAGGGAAGCTCAACTTCTACTGCAACGTCGTCAATGACCAAATGCGGCACTCTGACGACCAACCCACCATCGGACTGATTCTCTGTCAGACAAAGGACAATGTACTTGCCGAATATGCTCTCAGCGGCATCGACAAGCCGATCGGCGTTTCCAGCTACGAACTAACCCGCGCTCTGCCGGTGAGTCTGCAATCGGCATTGCCGACCGTCGAACAGATCGAAGCGGAACTGAGAACCACAGAGATAGCTAAAGCGCCTGTGGAAAAGAAAAAGGCCAAGAAGACAATAAGTAAGAGCATTGCGATTCGGAACTCGAAAGATATGAAACGCAGTAAAAAGTGATTTCCGCCTCGAACTCCATCGCGATAGAAATTGAACTACCGCAAAAATGGTTCGACAACCCCGAGAACGTCCGGGTTTCCGAAAGCAACTCCCTTAGTCCCACTCCGATTTGCCAATGGGGAAGATAGAATAAGTACACTGTTGAGAACTCCAGGCGACGATTCGCTTGCCGTCTACGGAAAAGCGAGCAGAAGTTGGGCCATTTCCGACATATCCCAAGGTCAATAACTCTTGGCCGGTGGTCGTGTGCGACAATCGCAGAAAGCCATCACCGCAACAGATGGCAATCGTACGGCCATCAGGAGAAAAACTTGCGGAACTTACATGATGACACGACAGTGTACGAATCAGTTTGCCACTGATCGAATCGACCAATTCGCAACGCTCTTCGATGCCTACGCCAATTTTCACCGCATACTGGCCCGTGAGAGAGAAGCATATCCCATGACATCCTTCGCCAAAATCGCTCAGACTCCGGTTCGATAAGTGATAGATGAAACAGGGACACTTATCATTCGCCACCGTTGTGTTCTCCACATTCGCGAATATAATGCTTTCATCGTCATGACTAAACTCGATTTGATGACAGTTGCCACTGGGCGAATAGCCAGCAGGCAAAGAGGATTCGCTAAAGACTTTTCCGGTTTGTGTGTCGATGATGCTGATCGAGCTGTTACTCAACACACAGACAAATCGATCGTCATGGGAGAATGTAGAGAGCCAGGAATGCGCTGGACCGCGCCAAACGATTCGACGCAACTTCAAATCGAACAGGAGCAATGTACGATCCTCAATGCTGTGGTTGCCGGCATGAGGCCGAGTCGCGAATAATGCCCATCGTTCGTTATGCGAGACATTGTGTACATATAATTCACTAAAAGGAAATTCTCCGATTGTTTCGTATCTCGCAAGCAGCGCATACTGCGACAAATCAATAACCTCTAGCGCGTCACCCGGCAATTGTATAAGAAATGCACGCTTCATGTCCGTACTGATTGAGGTCACATAGTGACCTTCTTTAAAGTTCCTCGTGAATAGCTTCGGAGATTTGATCGAATACAGATTGACGGTTCCGTCGGAACTCGCAGTGGCGATGATTTTACTATCAGGCGAAATCGTTACGTTTTCAATACGCTCGCGATGGCCAACAAGGGTACCTAGCTGTGCGCCGGTAATTAACGCGCGAATCTCCATTTGCAACCCGCCGTGAGGCAATACCAGCATACGCCCGTCGGGCGAGAAGGCCCCTCGCATGTCGGTATAACCGCCATGAGAAAAATGTCTCGAATGCCTTGTGAGCGTATCGAATATGCCTAGACTGTGGGCACCACCGTCTATGGAGAAATAAGCTAGATGGCGAAGATCTGGGGACCAAATTAAACCATTTCGGTAAGGTCTCGGAACAACTGGGGATTTTGAAATTGCCGGCTCCCCTTCGTCTGGTACGGAACGCGACATATTCCATTGAGTGAATTTACCGGCCAGATTGGCACCAACCAATGTTCGCTCGTCTAAAAACACTAAACGATTGATATCCTGATTCGCTTTCCACTTAGCTATCACCTCGCCAGTATGTGAATTGCACAAACGTAGTTCCGAAGAATTTGGAACTAGTCCATTGCTACAGAGTACGAATGTGCCGCCATCAGGGGCATATTGTGCGGTCCAGACCTCAGTATCGAATGTCAGTTCGGCGATCCGCCGCCAATTAGCTGTATCCCATAAAATAGCTGTTTTATCGCAACTTGTCGTGATGACTCGTGTCGCGTCACGGGAAAGCGTAATCGAATTAATACAGGAATTGTGGGCATGAATTCGATTTGCGAGTTTGAAATCCCGACTGTCGTGAATGAAGAGATTGCCTTCCTTTGTTCCGAAATAGAGTTCCCCTCCCTGATTAGTGAATTGAACGCAATAAACCGGACTGCCATCGCCGGTGATCTGCCGGAGATGGCTGGAGAAGCTCTTTGCTTCTTCATTCCTTTCATTGAGGTAATGCCACTCCCAACCGCGTACGTCAGGGATTCCCTTGACGGGTTTAAATAATTCCAAGCTGCGCGTGACTGCCGAATACTCACCGTTATCTGCCGAGTGGTAAGCAGACGCGATTTCGGTGGCGTAATTGCGCTCCATGTGGGCGAAAAGTTGTTTTTCACTTCTCTCTCGTAACTGCTGCGCCTCTTCTCGTGCGAGCCACTCAGAATGCGCATTCTCGTCGGCGCGTTTCCACGCTTTGTTGAGAAGCACAGCAGCAACAGTCGAAACAATCGCAACTCCTAAAAGTAAAAGCACTACCGCTGACAACATGACTGCCAAAGAGCGATTTCGCCCTGCCCAGCGTATCACTTGGCCCATCATTGAGAGTGGACGAGCTATCGTCGGCTCACCCGCCAGGAAGCGTCTTAAGTCGACCGCTAACTCCCCGGCTGACTGGTATCTTTGAGTGGGCGACTTCTCCAGGCACTTCAGACAGATGGCTTCAAGATCACGGGGGCATAGCGGATTCAATTGTCGCGGCGGTACAGGCTCTTCACTTACTACCAATCGGAGCATCTCGGCATCCGAGGGAGCACGAAACGGCGCGTCACCTGTCAACAGTTCATACAAGATCGCCCCTAACGCATAGACGTCCGCGAGGGGGCCGATCTGGCCAAGGTCTGCTTTCGCTTGCTCGGGAGCCATATATGCCGGCGTCCCGATGATTGCCCCTGACCGTGTTTCATCCCCCGCGAGATCTATAATCTTGGCCAAGCCAAAGTCGGTGATCTTCACCGTTCGCGGGTCATTCCATGATGTTATTGCGGTAGCTGACGCGGCCTTTTCCTCTGTTGAAGGGGCGTCCACTGGGCGAGGCTCAATGAGCACATTGGCAGGCTTTAGGTCTCGATGCAGCACCCCCTGAGAGTGTGCATAATGCATCGCGTCGGCCAGATCGGCGATGATCGAAGCACCAATGCGCGGATCGTCCGGCCGTCCAAGTTCATGGAGCGATGCAGCTAAGCTTTTCCCCTCAATGAAGGCGGCAGCGATGAACATGATCGGCCCCGCCTCGCCCACTTCATACACGGGCACGATGCCGGGATGCGTCAGTCTTGCGGCTGCCATAGCCTCTCGGCGAAAACGATGACGTAAGTTCGGCGTAAAGAGAACCTCGGGCTTGGGGACTTTGAGCGCCACCTGTCGGCGCAGTAGTGGATCATTTGCTAACAGCACCAAGCCTAACCCGCCGCGACCAAGCTCACGCACGATCTTAAAGCGGCCGATCTGCTGTTTTTCCAGTAGGGCACCAGACGGGGCTGTGGCGAGGCTGTTACCATCAGACTCGTCCAAATGATTCAAGTATTCTTCGAAGAGGTGACTTGAATCCGATAAATGGTCATCGCTGGGTGGAGAATTCTTATCCGTTGGCTGCTCGGACTCCTTGGCGTCTCGTGCGGATTCCTCACGCCTCGCCTGTTCTAAGAGCAGCAGGCACTCTTCTAGTTCAGAAGCTTCATCGAGTAGGCTGGCATCCTCGATAGCGGTCTCTTCGGTTGCTGACGATGAGTCCAGCTTCAAAAGAGGAGTATGGAGTACACTTTCTTCGATAAGCTGACGCTGACGCAGCAGCAATAGATCGACAATGCGTTGATCGTGGTCAGCACCTTCATCATCCGGCGGGCTATTACGAGGAGTCATGGCTATGAAGTTCTTCCTTTAAACGTTTCATTGCCCGCAACCACAATTTACGCATAGCTTCTTCTGTGCGGCCCAGTGTTCGGCCTATCTCTGGGAAGCTGACAAGTTCGAAATTTCGTAGCCGGATGACCTGACGATAATCTTCCGGCAACCGTGCCATCGCCTCACGAAGTGACGCTTGATCCTCTTTGCGAATCGCCATTTGGCTTGGGGTCTCATTGTCGAGTACCCGATTGGCAAGGTCCAGAATCGAACTGCTGTTGAGTTGCCGTTCTTCGCGCCCTATGTCACGCCCCTCTGTTCCTTTGAATTTCCGCCGTGCTTGGGCGAGCCTGTTCATGAAGATGCCGCGAACCCACATCCGAAACTCTTTTTGCGTTTGCCCGCGAAAAGTCGGCATCGACCGTTGTGCTTGGGCCGAAGTCTCCTGCACCAAGTCCGACGGAGAAACCTTGATCCGTAAATCGGCCGTTAGCTCGCTTTCGCCGATGGCCAATAAGTAGGCCCGGCAAGACTGCAAAAGCTCTCCCATAGCAACGGATGAGCCGTTCCTCGCCGCATCGACGAGTTCGTCGTTCTTCGCGTTGGGAATTCCATTCGGCGAGGATGAGGGCATACGGTTCTCGCGGTTGATCCATAAACGCCGACGGCCAAATGATCCGCATCGGCCACATGTGTGGCGGCAATTATGATCGCAGCTAGTGGCGGAAACAATAGACCCGATCGGCCAGCCAGTAGTGAATCTTTCCTCCTTCTCAGGGCGATAGACATGAAGCCGTGGGAAGATCTGCCAAATAGACAAGTTGATGGCATGGACGCGGGATTTCCTAAATGTTTCGACAGAAAACGTCCGCTTCACGCTTGCTACCGGACCTAGTGGAAACACTTTCGTGAGCGTTGTTGTTTTAGACCTCACGTCGACTCAACGGCATCACTCCATCTTTTTCGAAAATAATTCCACTTCCACGCAAATTCTCCGTCCGCTTCACGCTTGTCCCCGCACATAAGCGCCAAGAGGCAAACCTGTTTTGCGGTTTGCCGGGCAATTCTTTGTGCCGATCATTCGATCACTGTCAGGAGTCGCGAATGCTCAAACGCATATCGCTCATTATCGGTGTCATCGCTGTTTGTCTGCCGGACACCGCTTTCGCGTCCCCGGTCTATCAAGTAACCGACCTTGGAGTCCTTCCCGGCGGTGTCTCCAGCACAGCCACTTCGGTGGATAGCACCGGAGAAGTCGTCGGATACACGACCTTCGCAGATAACTCGACGCAGGCTTTCTACTGGACGCAGTCTGGTGGAATGGTTGCTGTTGGTGGGGTGAATAGCAAAGCGTTTGGAGTGAATAACGGAAATGTCGTTGGAGTGTCGGGCAACAAGCCTTTTCGCTGGACGCAGGTTTCTGGAACCGTGCTTTTGGATACGAATAATGGGCAGGCGAATGGGGTGAATGCTTCGGGGGAAGTTGTTGGAAGCAGAAACTTAACGGCTTCGAATCACCGAGCGCTGACGTGGGACTCTAGTAATACTCTTTCGAACCCATTTCTAGTCTTGAATCTCACTGGGGTCGCTATCAATGATCTGGGACATTTCGTCGGAGTCTCCGGAGGAACGGCTGGATATTACTATGATGGCGTCAATCCTCGCCAGAGTTTAGGACTCTTTCTTCCGACCTCACTCAGCAATACGAACTTCGCAGGCGGTTCTGTTTCCCAAATTGCAGCATTTGAAAACATTTCGACGTCTACCATCACGACCATCGGAACTCTTCCCGGCGATACAATTTCCAATGCATTGGGAATCGATCCTTTAGGCACTTTGATTGTGGGTTTATCTCAGGGCCAAGGCGGCTTCCTTTACGATATCTCAAGCTCAAGTCTTTCGAGTCTAACCTCGCTCCTTGATCCATCTGACAGCGGCTGGTCCATCCTCACTGGCAATGCCATTGCGAATGCTCCTATCAGCAGTTCCGCAATGATTGCCGGACAAGGAGGCTTTGGCGGCGTCCAACACGCCGTCTTGTTAACCGTGCCTGAGACATCGTCAATCCTTCTCGTTTTCATCAGCTTACTGACATTCGTAGGGTTATGCGTTCGACGATTTCAAGGAAAAGTTGTTGAGTGAATTGCGAGACGTAGCTTAGAGCTGCCATCGAAAGGAGTTTTTCAATGCAAGTATCCTTAAGATTTTTAATTTTAGGATTGGTGTTTCTTCCGGTCGGATATACCGCATTCGCTCAATCTTCAAGTGATGAATTCGACGAGGGAGTCATTCGGTGGTTTAATGGGTGTAGTCTAGAACTGAAAAGTGGTGTCTATCGTCCAGATCCCTACACCGGCAGGATACGTATAATCGGGGTCGACGGAAAACCCAAATTTGAGCAAAACGAAAGACCGACCGAATCTCTAAAAGTCGTCTTTTCCTTGGGAGAGAACGCCAATGCAACGGCTAACGATTTTGACGTTGCGGCGAATTTTCGGGGATTTGGCAGCAGCGCCTTCTTGAAACTCAAGCGAGCGGAAAGCAAAGGAGAGAATACCGTTAACGTGTCGCTAGTTGTTTGCTGTCGAAAATCATTTGGTCTGACACGGCTTGATGAAATAAAGGCAACTCAAGAGTACGAGGAATTATACAAACGTGACCCAAGGAATGCTGATAAGAAATACGGAACCCACTTCGTTGCCGCCGTAGAAAAAACAGCCGGAATAAGCGTTGTACTCACATACGAGATGAGCACACGAGACGTGTCGTCGATCTTTTCGCTGAATGGAGGCGCGGATATAAAATTTCTTGGAACTGGAGGTGATACTGAAACAAAGCTAACAGAATCGTTCAATAGTGCAAATCAGCAAGGAAAAGTGCAGATTAGGATAAATACGCATGGTGCTGAAAAAATGGATTTTGATATTAATCCAATACTTCAGCGAGCCGACTTAAGATCTATAGTTGTAGAAATTGGAAATTTGATAACAAATCTATCAGCAGCATTCAACCGCGATCGCGCGATTGACACTAGGTTTTATCTAGCTCGCTTTCGTGATCTTATAGATATGCCGGATAATCGAGACTTGTGGAGACAGCAGCAAGAAGATAAGTTGAGGAATCTTGTAGAGAATTACGACAGGACTTCAGTTCAGCTGCAACGGATCGACGATCACTTGGATGCGGTCGCTGGAAGCCAATTTCCTGCCCCTACTCCCAATCAACGCGTTGAGATCAAAAAGATACGGGACAAACTCAAATCGTACCAAGATGAAATCGTCAGTGCCCACAAGGCACTCGTAGATACAGAGCAGGTGCCTAATGATCCCCAGGAGCCCATGCTCACGGCTTCCGAAATGGAGGCGTTCTGGATATTTGTAAGCTCAAAGACGCCCTACGAACTGGTAACTAAGAGAGTCGAAGAACTCGAAAATAAAGTTAAATCAACTCCGCGAGTCGTATGGATGAGAAAAGTGGTAAAGGCTACCGGAGTAGCTGGAAGAGATGCAAGAAGCTTGCCGATACCTGGTGAATTCTCGGTTGACTTTAAGGATCATCCATCCAAACCCAAAACAGTTCTCTCTGCAGAAGCGATACCAATCTCGACGGATTTAACTTTTCTTGAACGCGACGGTATACCAAATGACAAATATATAATGAAGCTAAAAATAAGTGCGAACTCGCTCTCTATTAACGGCACGAATGTTAGTGGGAAGTATCACTTTCTCATGCGTGATGAAAACGATTTTGTGGGCCGTGAAGAAAGATCAGAAGATGAAAACATTTTGCTGATCGTCGCGCTTGTTCAAGATTGATGATTGTCTGAAATCTATTGCTGTTTTCGGCATATTCTAGAGTCAGCAATCCTTTTGATAGTTCTGGTGGAGGATCGTGTGGTTCAGAAAATTTTGGTTCTTGTTCTCGGTATCATTGGCGTCTTGGCGGTAAACACCGCGTTTGCAGCAAATATTTATCAAGTAACGGACCTCGGCGTTCTGCCCGGAGGGGTTTCCAGCACTGCCACTTCGGTGGATAGTACTGGGGAAGTGGTAGGCTACACGACTTTCTCGAATGGTTCGACGCAGGCGTTTTATTGGACGCAGTCGGGTGGGATGGTTGCTGTCGGCGGGACGAATAGTAAGGCGTTTGGGGTGAATAACGGGAACGTGGTGGGGATTACTGGATCTGCAGGGCAGGCATTTCGCTGGACACAGATCTCAGGAACCACTCTCTTAGATCCGTCAAATCAGGGCCAAGCGAACGGGGTGAATGCCTCGGGTGAAATTGTGGGCAGCCGGAATCTTACGACCATTAACCATAGAGCCGTCACTTGGAGTTCCAGCAATACACTTTCTAATCCATTTCCTTTGATCAACTTAACCGGAGCCGCCGTCAATGATCTCGGGCACTTCGTCGGGGTGTCGAACAACGTGGGCGGCTACTACAATGATGGCCTCAGTTCTACCCGCGTGAACTTGGGAAGCTTTCTTCCCACCTCCTTAAGTAATACCGACTTGGCAGGGGGCGCGGTCTCTCAAATTGCCGCTTTCGAAAATATTTCGACACTAACGATTACAAGTATAGGAACCCTTTCCGGAGATGCGACCTCAAATGCTCTAGGCATTGATCCTCTGGGAACTACAGTTGTTGGGGTTTCTCAGGGACATGGCGGATTCCTCTATGACATTTCAAGCTCAAGCTTATCACGCCTGACTTCTCTCCTTGATCCATCTGATAGCGGCTGGTCGATACTCACTGGCAATGCCATCGCGAATGCCCCTATCAGCGGTTCGGCAATGATTGCCGGACAAGGAGATTTTGGTGGCGTTCAGCACGCCGTATTGCTCACGGTGCCGGAACCTTCCAGCATCATTCTCGCAAGTCTTGTATTTGTCAGCTCTTTTGCGATCTTCCATCGCCGATCAGTCATGCACTCAAACAATGATGAATGCAGCTAATGCATGTCAGACCCCAAAGTAGTTAAGGAGACATTATATGTATCGACGATCATTGATCATTGCCTTCGTCGCATTACTTGTATTCAGGTCTGTTCTGGTGGCAGAAACCAGTTTCCTGCGAAGTCTTACCTCATCGTCGCACGCCATAGCGGACAAGGGCTAGATGTTCGTAACGCGGGAGGGGCTCTCGCAATCGTTCAGACTGCCGGTTTTGGAGAAGTGCCAAATAGGGAGTGGATAATTACCCCCAGTGACGAGGGATATTATACGATCGCTGCGAAACACTCGAAGATGCTTTTAGATGTACGAGACGCTGGGGGCAATCTTTCCACCTTGCAGACAGGTGGATTCGGAACGTTGAAGAACCGTGAGTTCTCCTTTGCTCGCACCCCGGATGGATTTCACGTGATTTCTGCTCGCCATTCAGGACTTAGTCTAGACGTGGTCGAAGCAAAACGATGGATGGCTACAGTTCAAACGGCAGGGCATGGCGGTCAACCGAACCGGGAATGGTTGCTCCTACCATCTGATTTCCGTGCTCCCGAGTATGCGAGTAGGTCGACGGAACTCTTTCGCACGGCGATCAGCATCTTTCTAAAAGCCCCCTGTGATTTCGAGTTCGCTGATTGTGACGGGCGCGTGATCGTTATCGTTCCCATCGATTTCCTCAGGGCGAAATGCGATCTTCTCGTCAAGAATGAATTTCCAAAGTTCGCGGCCGTGTTAAAAAATCCCAAAATTGAGCAGCCGTTTGCTCCGCACGAAGGCGGACTGAAATGCCGACTTCGTATCAGTGAGCCTTTTGAGGGATGGGTAGACTTCTTGGCAACCGTTAATGCTTGGCCAACAAGAGAGCCGCATATGCGTGTGGAAGTCAATGCCAGCCGCGCTGACGGTCTTTTCCAAGAGTTGCTCAAGGCAATCTTTAATGCCGACAAACAAGCCAATGAGAAGATAATCCCCTCATTCAATACTCATCTGCAAAACATTCTTGAATCGTTACCATTTTGGAAATCGGTTCAACTGGTCGGAATCCAAAATGATCGCGTTATCTTCGTGCTCGCTCCTGGTGCTCTGCCGGTCACAAAAGCGAACTGAAGATCCATATGGGGTAATAGCGGCGAAAGAGCCGTTGCGTCCTAACCGGGGTTCTGAATGTTGGCATGGGTTACATAGGAGGTGCAATGCGATCGGAAATCGCATTTGGAGGGTCTGCCAGCGGAGAAAGGCTCTATCTGGTAGGGTTGGGGTGCAGAACGGACTCTTCCCGCTTCCTTGCCCCGTTAGAATCGTATTTCGAGTAACGCCGCTTCATAATGTCGCAGACGCTTACTCCTGAATGCCACTATCAGCCCCTCGCCTCGTTCGGGCCAATCGGATCACCCGCTCCATCTTTCGCGAGTTGTCCACAGGCCCCACCGTTAAGTAAGAGTTAAATATACTCTTGAAGTTAAGAAGTTAGCCCCTCAACATCCCATTGATTCGCTTCACGAATTCGGCGACGCGTGCGCCTGTTCGCCCGAAAGTTTGCGCCTATTCGCCCGAACCCAATTGCGCCCAATTGCCCGAGTGCGTGCGCCTAATAGCCCGATGGTATCCACAGCCGTGGGTGGTTGCGCTTAATCGCCCGAGTCTTCGTCAAGGAACGTGTTGAGTTTCCAGGCGGGTGAGAAGATGCCCTGGGATTTTCGTCTTGCCGGAAAACGCGAGTATTCGCGATGGGGATGATCGAGGGCCAAATGCTTTCGGTGAACGAAATGCACGATCTCATCTCCCTCCCCGTTCCTATTTACTGACAACTCGTACTCTGGAAGTTGATTGCTTTGAACGACTCCCCGGATGTCGAGAGCGAAGTCCGAGACTCGCGCAGAAGAGCCTGACTTTTCATAGAGTTGCCGCATCGTAAAGCTCCAACCGTGTTCCTGACTTCCCGCGTGCTTTCGAGCGACTCGATACAGCCATCGTTCAATACCTCCGGTCAGTAGGAAGTAATCCTCGTGGATGGTCAGCACCCCTCCCCGCTCAATGACTCCCTTGTAGAGCCAGTCGGGCAAAGTGATCGTCATGCCGGTCGGTTCGCCCGAGGCTTCGTCGATGGTCTCCGTCCAGCTTTCCAGCCAGTGGAATGACGCGAACTTCTTTCGTCCCTCGGCGCGGATGTTGGTACGGACTGCCGTATGGGTTAGCCGCTCAAGTGCAGCGCGAAGTCGCACATAGTCTGCTCCTCCTGTCGTCCGTCTGATGGATCGCAGCAAGTTGTATGGATGAAAATGAATGGTTCGCGAGGGCTTGAGATTGCGATCGAGTGCCTCGGTGATCTGCGTCGAAGCCCAGATCAAAATGTCGGCATCCCAAATGGTCGCCATCCCGAATTGCGGATTGGCACTCACCTCGATCCAGACGTTGCCAACCTGATATTTGATCGGCTCCAATCGAGGCCTTTTGGCGAGGCTGAAGAACGGTCTTTCCATCGCATCCCGTTGATCACGAATGGGAATATCAGCGAAGCTGGCGGCGAAAAGGTCGGGCTGATGATCGATCGCTGGTGGAAAACGGCGGACCATATCAGGCCCGCAAAATCGTGTAGCCGTAAACCCGATTTGCCGTGCAATCGTATTTGCGACGAATCGTAATCACGATGGTGACTGATCTGATTTAGGGATGAAGGTCTCGTCCCCCGGTAGAGGCGGAAACCGCTTCTCGAGCATGTCTCGAATCTCGTCGGCCATCACAAGGTCTGCCATCGCGCACTGACTTTTGATCCGCTTATGCAAGCTCACCCGCACATCGATGGTAAGTCGCTTCATCGGTTCCAGGGGTTTCTGCTCGGCAATCTCGCGGTTTTCGACCCACGCGTCGACCGTGCTGGCGGGACGAGTGCTGGTCGGCTTTGTGTTGAAGCTGATCTTCTTCATGGAAGCATCTCCTCCACTTCGGCGGCGAGCTGGCTCATTTCTTGGGCAGCAAGCATGTCTGGATCGATCTCGTAGACGGTGAGTCCCTTGGTCGCACTTTCCGCAAAGGCCACACGTTGACAAATGGCCGTCTGAAGCACTGGGATGGGATACGATGACAAAGCCTCCGCCACATCTCGGCCGATCGCCGTATTTACGATTTTACGATTGATGATGAAGGCCTTTTGAAGTGTCGGCTTGTAGACAGTGGCTTCGTTCAAGAGGTCGATGATCTCCTTCGCGGCCCAGACATCATAAGGCGAAGGTTGAACAGGAACGAGCACCAGGTCACTAGCCATGATGGCCGATCGGGCTACGTCATAAACGCGGGGCGGACCATCGATCAGAACGATGTCATAATCCTTGGCCAAGGCGGGAAGCTCTTTATGGATGGAAGACTTTGGTAATCCCACGACCGGGAATGTTGGTTCCCCGTGACGAGCAGCCGCCCAATCGAGGGCGGACCCTTGTGGATCTGCATCGACGAGTAGGACTTTTCGATTCTTTCGAGCGAGTGCAGTGGCGATATGGACTGCGAGGGTCGTCTTCCCGACTCCCCCTTTTTGATTGAGTATGGCGATGACTTTGGGCATGTGTCCGTCGTGTTTGCGATTTTACGATTGTTCCTCATCACTACGACGAAAGCTTCCGGCAAGTCAACCGTTTTGTGAATCTGCGCTCAAGTGGCCTCCGGCAAAGATAGCATCGGGCTATTAAGCGTAAGATCGTGTTGTCGTATTTGCGACAATACGACGATGCGATGGATCGTGGGGTCGCGTTTACGATTTATCGTGGAATATTTTTCACGGTGAAAACCGAACTCCTAGCTCTGCTAGGGAAGATGTCTGTTGCTTCGCTTGAAATTTCAGCCCCTTAACTGACTTACTCTGCTGGCAGGTGATTTGGGCCTCGGTGATTGGATGGAGACGAGGCCAGCGGACGCACGGTGGGACCGGGTGGCCGCTTGGTCGAATGAGGCTTGGAGATGAATATTAGGCGAGCTTACTCGCCAAGTTGGATGCCGCGAATCGTGGTGAGGTTCCTGACGTTGACGCGGGGAGGCAACTCTTCGTTGTTCCAGTCGATCTCCGCGAGCGTGGTCTCGCTACCGAGCGGAATCAGAGCTGTGACCTTGCCGCGAGCGAATGGGACATCACCGGTATGCTGGCCGGTACTTTGGAGGAATGTCTTGCTGTAAGCGACTGTATCTCCGACATGAATCGCGCGAGTTTTTGATTGCCAGTCCGTCACAAAGCTTCTCCGTCTCCTGTTTGAAGGACGAGTAGCGCGACGAAGCTAGATTGTCAATCAGCAAGCTGCCGTCAAAATAGGCTGGGCTGGGAGAGGTGCGACTGGATCTGTTCTCGCATGAGGCGAAGCTCCTCATAAACGCTGCTCGGCTCCGAAGGCCAGGCCTTAGGCCATTGCCTGAGCAAGTCCTCAAGGGCCGCAACGCGGGCATCGCCCGTTGTTGCATAGCCCGCTGAATCGATCCATACAGGGCTAGCGAATCCGCCGTAGCTATACATGAGATCGAGGCTGTAGCGGATGAGTCCATCATCACATAACGCGAAGTTGATGGCCGCGAAGGAGCGGCCGAGACGGGCGACCTCCTCTTCTTGAGTTGCGGTGATCGCACCGTACTCGTTCGGATAACTGATTTGCATGGCGATTACTCCCGTGCCCGTTTCTCGAAAACCATGCAGGTATCGTGCAGGCCCGGAATGAACGAAGAGCGGTATACCTTGCGGCTGCTTGATGCTCCATGACTGAAGCGGATGATGTCCGTGCAGGCTTGCTGTAAGCCACACTCGAAGGCCAGCCGTTTGGTGTGATAGGTGAGGGGGACGAACCCTTCCTCGCGGTCGCAATAGTCACCCATCAAAATCGCGAGTTTACCATTGGCCTTCAACGCCTTGGCAGCATTGCGAATGAACCGGCCATAGCGGCGAAGGAAGTCCTCCAGTGTCGGGGAACGTGACAAGTCTCTTGAATCATCGGCATAGAGTTTCTGACGCCAGTAGGCGGGGTGAGCCCAGATGAATTCAAACGCCTCCTTCATGTCGAAGTCGTTTGGGTCGCAGGCATCGAACCCTTCGTGTATGTCCCATGAGAAGCAGGGGATCTGAAGTTCCTCGCAGACATCGCGGCAAGTGCCGCTTCCGGCCATTGGATCGCACACCAAGCTTGGTCGGAAATATTGCAGCAAGTCCTTGATGAGATTGCCTCCGCAATTGCCGGGATAGGCACGGCTCCCATATTCACCGGCTTTCGCGTTGTGGTAGAGACTGGTGAGGTGAGGGACGGGGCTCGCATTAACGGGTGCTAGGGGGAGTTTGGCATAAACCGCCTTTGGGCTGGTATTCATCGGTGTTGCCGCAAACCGCTTTATGCGGGCTGCGAAGAAGGGATTGATCGAAGGGTTCGTGTTCATTAGTGATTTCCTTTTCTGGTGAGGTTGAGAAAGTATCGAGAGCATTATGATCTGCTCCCTTGGGTGTTGGGGAGATAAGGGGCGGATGCTTTCCAGGCACCCGCCCGGGTGAGTTAGTCCTTCTTCTCGCTGGCAACACGGAGGGTAATTCGTCCGTCGAGGGGTACAACTTCCAGTTGCACATTGAAGCCTTTGCCATCTTGATGAACCCACGCCGACCCTATGCGGGTCCAGAATCCTTTCTTTCCTTCTCCTCGATCACGGACTTGGTAGGCGATATGGCTCGGCGACTTCGAACCATTGCTGTTGGTGGTTTGGTTGTCAGACATAACTGTTCTCCTTCGTTCTTTGTTTTTAAGGCTGCGACCCTCGCGTCCTTATGGCACGTGATCAAAAGCCGTATGAGCCGGGGCGAAGCGAACCGATCAAGCGAAAGACGGAGGGTCCGCGTAGCGGAAACCGTCTTGGCAGCTTGAACGGACCGGCGACGGCTTTAACGTGACTAATAAGGATGTGGGGGGCGGCATGATTGAATGAAGAACGATGGACAGCTAGATTTCCTGACTGCCAACTATTCCGAAGGGTTTGAAAACGGTGTCATTGCGGGACAGTCAGAGACAGTGATCGTCATTGACGAAGGAAGAAAATTCTGCTGCGTATAAATCGGCATGTTGCGAGTCATCCAGAGTAAACACGCGGCCCATGTGAAGAGTTATTACACTCAGCCGGACTATTACATGGCTGGTGAGGAATCGCAGGAACTCGCAGGCCTTTGGCATGGCAAAGCAGCCCGCCATCTTGGTCTTCAGGGAGAAATCAAGCAGTCGGACTGGGATGCCCTCTGTGATAACCGCCATCCTGAAACGGGTGAATGCCTGACGGGGAGGCTGCGGTTGAATCGAACAATAGCATACGACTTCAACTTCCATGTCCCCAAGAGTGTGTCGCTCCTCTATGCGTCCACGCGAGATGATCGGGTGATGCAGGCATTTCGAGAATCGGTCCGGTCGACGATGGAAGATGTCGAAGAAGACATGGCCGCCCGCGTTCGGGTCGATCGAAAAAATGAGAACCGAGTCACCGGCAATACGGTCTGGGGGGAATTTGTTCATCTGACTTCCAGACCCGTCAATTCCGTCCCTGATCCCCACCTCCATGCCCATTGCGTCGTTCACTCGCTGACTTTTGACCGCGAAGAAGAGAAATGGAAAGCAGGGCAGTTTCAAAGTCTTAAACGGGATGCTCCTTACTACGAAGCTCTGTTTCATTCCCGACTCGCGCACAAGCTGAGTGATCTTGGGCTTCCCATCGAACGAACCAAGCAGGGTTGGGAACTTGCAGGGATCGAGAAGCCACTTCGGGACAAATTCTCTCGCCGCACCCAGCAGATCGAAGAGAAGGCGCGAGAGATGGGGATCGAGAGTGACAAGGCCAAAGACGAACTCGGGGCCAAGACCAGAGAGCATAAGCAGAAGGATCTTACCTTCTCGGAACTGCAAGAGATTTGGCAGGAGCGAATGACTCCGGCAGAGAAGAAGGCAATTGCAGCCCTCGCGAAGAAGATTGGGGGAGATCCGGAACCGAGGGACAGTAACGCCTCCGCTCGCGCCATTGAACACGCCGTCAGTCATTCCTTCGAGAGGCAGTCTGTTGTTCCCGAACGACGATTCCTGGCAACGGCGCTGAAGCAATCGGTCGGTCAGGCAACCGCCGAACAAGTTCTTGATCAAGCTCAGCGTCACCATCTCATCTATGCGGATCGGAACGGGCAGCGACTAGTAACCACAAGAGAGGTGTTGGCCGAAGAACGCCGGATGATCGACTTTGCCCGAGAGGGGAGGGGAACCTGCCGTCCCTATGCGTCCCATCACGATACGTTCAAACGAGACTGGCTCAATGATGATCAGAAGAAGGCGGTCAAATACATTCTGGAATCCCGCGACCGAACCATGATCGTTCGAGGAATTTCCGGCACAGGGAAGTCGACCTTGCTCCGCGAGGCAGCGGAGGCGATCGAATCCAAAGGATCAAGAATCCATGCCTTCGCCCCATCGGCCAGTGCGAGTCGCGACACACTTGCCAAAGCAGGCTTTGAGGATGCCGACACGGTGGCTCGTCTCCTTGTCGACAAGAAGCTGCAGGAGAAGCTTCGCCATCAAATGATCATGATCGACGAAGCCGGGTTGGTCGGCAGCAAGACAATGGCTCAAGTCTTTGATCTTGCCGAACAACTTGATGCTCGCGTATTGCTCGTGGGGGATCGCTTTCAGCACGGTTCTGTCGAGAGAGGTTCCGCTCTTCGGCTCCTTGAAACGGAAGCGGGCATCAAGCCCGCCGAGGTTAGGGAAATCCAGCGGCAGAAGGACCGTTACAAGTCCGCTGTCAAAGCCTTGAGCGAAGGACGTGTTGCCGAGGGCTTCAAGCGACTCGATGATCTTGGGTGGATTCGAGAGTTTCCGAGTGATGAGCGGTATGCAGAACTTGCCAATGACTATGTTCACGCTCAAAGCGAAGGCCGTTCGACACTGATTATCGCACCCACGCATTCTGAGGGGAAAAAGATCACGCACGAGGTGAGGGATCGCCTTCGCCAACGAGGGGAACTCTCTGACGAGGAACGAGTCTTTAACATCTTGGAAAATGCGAACCTGACGGAAGCGGAGCGACGCGATCAGGTTTGTTATTCGCCCGGCGACGAGATCGTCTTTCACCAGAACGTCAAAGGCTATGTTAGGGGAGCCCGGCTTGCCGTGGGCGACACGGAGGTCATTCCGTTTGATCATGCGGATCGCTTCCAGGTCTATCACTCGGGAAGAATCAGTCTGTCGGCCGGAGACATGATTCGGGTCACGAAGAATGGCGAAACTGCTGACGGGCACCGCATCTACAACGGCTTGCTCTATCAGGTCAAAGAGTTCGATCGAGAGGGGAACATCGTCCTTGGTAATGGCTGGGTGATTGACAAGGATTGGGGCTTCTTCACGCACGGCTATGCGGTGACGTCGATCAACAGCCAGGGTAAATCCGTCGATGTGGCGCTGGTCGCCCAGTCGCATGAGTCCTTTCCCGCATCATCGGTCGAGCAGTTCTATGTCACTTGTTCCCGTGCAAGAGAACGCGTGACCGTCTACACATCAGAGAAAGCCGATCTCTTGGAGGCTGTCTCGAAATCTGACGAACGACTAACCGCCACCGAACTTGTCAACAGCGTTCCGCACCGGCAAATGACTGCGGATCGCAACAACGAAAGGAAACCATCGCGTGAAAATCTTGAAGAACGGCAGCGAGAAGAATTCGTCCTCGAACGTTAGCCTTCTCGACAAATACGGTCTGAATACGCCGCTAGAAAAGAGCGCCAAGCCGCAGGACGAGGAGGTGGTCTTAGATGATCACGGGGCCTTCGGTGTGCTTCGAGGGGCACGCGAACGGGCCATCATGCTCGAGCTTATTGGGCATGACGGAACAATCACGGCACTCGCCTATGCCTGGCTCGACCGTGCGATATTCGAACCCTCAGTCGGCATCACGCTATTCTTTGGCCATTCCCTAGCCCGAATCACCGGACGAAACCTCCACCGTGAGATCAGGCCGAATCTTCGCCTCTTTGATGCTCTAGTTCGCCAGCGTGTTCCTTGGATCAAGGAAGCAGATGAAACCATGAAACTGGATGCCGAGCCCAAGGACGTCATCATCGAGACAATCATGATCGAGGCGTGACCGAGGGGTTGCAGGAAGAATTGGTGTCCCGAGCACCTCAATTCGCCCTGCTAAATGTTGGAATTGGCCTGAGATAAACGAACGAACGAGCCACCGATTAACACATCGTTAAAGAAGATCGATTAAGATTGACACGATAACCATATATGACAGGTCGTTATGCAAAACATTAAAATGACTCGACTGTTGACGGTTCTCATGATCATATTCATCGTCCTACTGTCTTCTATCGCGTTTCATACGATTGCTTATTCTTCTAGTTCAACAAGCGAAGAAGCGCTCGACTCCTTACATGAACCTTCACGTCAAGCCGCTACTCTCGCAGACCAAATCACAGCCGATAATTTGCCAATTGGTGAGCTACAGTCACGAGCATTGCAAGGTAATACACTGGCGCAAACAGCACTTGGTAATGCGTACCATGCAGGCACGAGAGGTGTTGCAAGGAATGAAGCCGAGGCAGTTAAATGGTGGAAAAAAGCCGCATATTCGGGAAACGATCCTGAAGCTGAAGCCCACATATCCGAAGCATATCGAAATGGCAGCGGGGTATCCCGCGACTATGCCAAAGCAGATCACTGGCTCGCTCTATCGATCTTACCAAACCGAGCACTTCATCTTCCGCTTGAACAAGATCCACCTTACCGGGCTATCAAGTGACCATTTTACGACCGAGCTTCGCTGACTGCCTGTAATATTGCCATCTATATATTGCACTGATAACTGCAAACGATATTAGTAATGTTAATGTGGGCGGTTCCGGCACTGCTGTTGTTCCCAGAAGACCCATATTGAAATCAGCCGTAGCGGCCGAGTACATCTGAGGTTGCTCTGTAATTGTGGGAGGACCATCAATATTGTCGATTGGAAACGGTTTCAACCAGCCAGTTGTTCCAATCTGAACTTGATAATTGGCTTTAATCTTTTCAGCCAGTGCGTCAAATGTTATATCTCCAGCTATCGAGGTGAAAGCATTTGCGACCGGCGTTGCAAACGTATTGTCACGGGCGACTGTTGCTTCTGTAGCTGCTGCAAGTATCGAACTATGGTGGAGTTCAGCAAGGTATTTATGACTACCATCGATGTCTTGCCAGAAGCCTGCCGAGTAGCAAGTATCCATAATGAATAACTTGTTTACGTCATCCCACAGAGAATTATCGAAGAGGTCGCTAAATGCCCGGGCCGTCATCAAATCGCCAGCATCAGGCCCAAGATAAAGCTCCGTCTGTGCGCTGCTCGTAAAGGTTCCTGTCGCACCGTTGCTGGCCGGAACATCGCGAGTAAGCTGTGTTTCTGACGGTGCCTCTGGGAAATTTCCGAATGAACCATGTGTGCTTATATAAAAAACAAATGTATCCCCAGGATGCACCAATTGTGACTCCGCCTTGATTGCCTTCGTCAGAGCAGTAATGCCATTATCTTTCGTCTCTGGAAGTAAGAGCGGCGACGCGTTGTCAATTATTACGCCTGGCAAACTTACCAAAGTATTCTGAATCTTATTTGCATCAATTTGCCCATGAACCGGATGCACAGCGTCGTCTAATCCGACCGAAAGAAAATGAACTTGATGAAATTGTCCCAGCGTGACAGAGTTGTTTTTCGGATAAGACACATCAAATAGACCTGCGGTCTTATTGTCACCGGCAAACTTTGCCTCAACAATTTTATTATCTTGATTGAACGTTCCCGATACTTTCGAAGCGGAAAGTAACTCGTAAGTTTGGTTATGCGACGGCAAGGGATTTGGCTGCCCAGTTGTGCCAGGCAGTTTTATTTGTAGTGTGCCAGCAAGAGATGCAGAGCCGCTGACCGCAAGATTGCTTGTTGAGGTCTGCCCTGATGGATCAACTACGCCGATCATCGTTCCTGTCGCAAATTGATTGTAGTTTCCAGCAATTGTTACCGTGCGATAATGCGAATCCGTAGTATCCAAGTTTCCCGCATTCCTCACCTCACCAACGATTGTTGTTGATGCTTCAAGCTTGTTATCCTTGAAGATGCTGACACCGCCATCAGCCGCTACCGTCCCGGTTCCTGCGAGAGCAAGCAAGCTCGCACGTCCACTTCCCGACTCAACATTAAGGACGCCCGCAACATGTAGTGCTTGCCCTGCCGTGTCGAGGGTGACGGTATCACCTGTGACAGTAAGACTCTTAGCCTCGCTGGTCGATGCCAAAGTCACGGCATAGCCGGATGATGATGGCAATTCGAAGTGCACGTCGATTGAATTCTGAGGTGCGACGGAAGGCGACCAATTATTCTCGTCTAACCATTGTCCACTCTGGGGCTGCGCCCAGGAAACTGAATCGACATTTGTAGAGCCAGACCCTGAAGCTGCACTTAATGTCTCGGAGAACCCAACAATGAAACTTGAGGCATGTACTGTATCAATGCCTGGCGCTGCGAAAGGCGTCACAATCGTGCTGGGATAATTCGGATCATGTGGCGGTAGTGGAAATCCACTTGGCAAGATATTTTGAGGGGGGAGAGTTACGACTAAAGCATTACGAGTTACGGTCATTGTTCCATCGACTGTTGCACGCCATCTATACATCATTTCTATTGCGGATGATGATAGGCCTGCCCCGCCGTAATTGATTGTAACTAGAATTGGAATTGGCACACCTAACGTTCCAGTAAGTATTCCATCTGATGATGCGGGCGCAAGTGCGGCAGTGATCCCGGCGGAAGTTATGGGATAACTATAACTAAAGCTGTTGCTCTGGCCGCCGATTGAGGTTTGGAGGTTTTCTGCGATAGATCCTGTAATGTTTGCATCGTTGGAACCTATTTGAATTTGTTGGAGTCCATTCCCGAAAGTGAATGACTGTCCCGAAATTGTAACATTTTGCTGATTATTCGCGTCGGTGTTGAGTCCGCTCCACGATGCGGTGGCTGTCCAGTCAGCAGTAGCGAGTGGTGGTACAGTCGGCAAAATCTCGATTGAAGAGTTGCCGGTGATACTTACAAAGCCCTGTCCGGATGCAGGTTTGTATGTAATTACGTCGGAATGCGACTCTGTTGCAGTGACCAGAAGTAGTGCAGTGGAGATTAAACGGTTCAATCGACTAAATAGATAATCGCCATTAGAGCGAGCCGTATGCGAGAAGCGAGTTAGAATTGTCGTTAATATTCTGGAAATTGAAGCAAGGCGGTGGAGGCTGCGCATGAAGTTGTCCTCAAAAGGTTGCTCCGTGGTGTTCCTTCGATGAGCACGGCAGGTTGACGGTTGGTGTTACGCGGTTGGAGAAACAATCTTCAGCAGTAAGCCACCCGGGAGTGGTTCCTGACGGGGATACTATTGATCGCCTCCATCTCATAAGTGTCACAAGATCTCACAAGCGGGCATTGAAAACGAAAAGTCCGTCAAGATCCGTAAATGTGTGCGGGCAGCCCTTCCAGGAACCACGAGTCAGCATGTCTGGGTCTGAGGACACAGGGTACGCCCAGCGATTACGTTCCCGTAACAATGAAAGAGAGTTCGGGAGGAAATCCGTCTGAATTGGCGGTGGAAATTGCTGATTTCAACGGCAATCGTTGTGGCAGTCATCGGCGGACGAAATCGGGCAGGAAATCGTGGAGTTTTTTCCAAAAAGCACAAGCACTTGGATTTGTTGTATTTTCCCTACCGGCCTGCCATTATCTGGTACGTCGATTATGGGCCAAACTAGGGATGAGTGGTGGTATGACGGCAGGAACGCTCAAGCACGGGGATGACACGGTCCAACCCGAGTCACGCCTTGATCAATTGGTTGCTCTATCGAAAGCTGGTTGTGATCGATCGCGAGAAGAATTGTTCACTCATCTCTTCCACGATTTGCAAGAGAAGATCGCGCTGTGTGTGGGAAAGGGGTTTGGCACCCCCTCGCGAAGCGTCTCCGATTTCGCGCAGAATACCTGGATGCGGATTGCGAGCCGATTTGGTGAGTTCAAAGGTGATACCTACCGATCGCTATGCCGCTGGGCAATGTCCACTCTGTCATGGGAATTCCTTAACGCGAGAAGACGTGTTGCGCGGCGACGAGGATTCCATCGAAATGTTTGGCAACAGATTCTCGTTCCTCGGCAGAAGGATGAGGATAGCTGTTCTCTTCTCGATCAGACTATTCGAGAGGAAGATCTCACAAGGGCTGAAATTTGTTTCCAGCGGCTTCCCATTGACGATCAACTACTTTTTGGTCTTCGATTTTGGGAGGGATTGAAATTCAATGAGATTGCATCGAATCTAGGCGTGGATGAAAGGACCGTGCGACGTCGGTACCAATCAGCCATCGCTCAGCTTCGAAGGTGGTTTGATGATGGAGAACAGTAACGATTCCACTTTCGGTGAAGTCACCTCCAACGGCAAGCATCTTCGGTCAGAGGACTCGAAAGAGATTTCGCGCCTCTTGGAGTTCCTCACCGACTTCGTCATGGACAGAGACGCAAAGTCTTCCGAGAGCCGCATTTTCCCCGAACCACTAGCAGTTCCCTTACAGATAGGCAGATTCCGCCTTGAAGCGGTGCTCGGGCATGGCGCGCATGGGGTGGTCTTTCAAGCAACTGACCTTCATCTCGGCCGCAAGGTCGCAGCCAAATGTCCCTGGCCCTGGATGCTCAATCCGAAATTGGGGAAGTATCTCGAAAGGGAGCCAAAGACGCTCGCCGCCCTCAAGCATCCTGGCATTATTCAGGTGTATGACGGTGGCGATGTCGGCCTCGCCTTTATCATCATCCTCGACCTAATCGAGGGTCCCACCCTTGCCCAATGGATCAAAGGTCACTCCCCAGTCACTCCTCGAATCGCCGGTATCATTATTCATCAGGTGGCGTGCGCGATGGCAAAGGCGCATGAACTGGATATCACCCACCGGGACTTGAAACCAAGTAACATCCTACTGCGACCGCTCGAAACCGACGGTGAGTTCCATTACCAGCCCGTTATCACCGATTTCGGCATGGCCAGGCAAAGTCGAATCGTTGAGGTACTCTCGAAGGCGACGACGACGATTGCCTTTGTTGGTACCGATTTCTACATGTCTCCCGAGCAAGCAGCCGGAGAGTCCGGTGATGCTAAGCCATCTTCCGATGTCTTTTCGCTCGGTGTTATCTTGTACGAGATGCTCGCTGGTCGCCGCCCCTTTGAGGGAGACACTGCCGACCAAATTCGACGCAAAATTCTCGAAAGTGATCCGCCATCGATACGGACGATTAAGAAATCAGTTCCAAAAGACCTTGATTCAATTGTTTTTAAGTGTCTGGAAAAGTCACCCAGTCGACGTTATCCGTCCGCGAAGGAGTTGGCCGACGATATTCGTCGATTTCTAAATCACGAGCCAATCGAAGCTCGCCACATAAGCGTTTGGCAGCGCGGCGTGAGGCGAGTGCGACGTGCACCTGGGGCTACGGCCCTTACATTAATTGGAATGGCCAGTCTGCTGGTCATTGGCGGCCTGTCGTGGATGATGTTTGACCAGCAAAACTCCTATGCTCGTAAAGTCAACGATGCGCAAGCGGCAGCTGCGAATGCGGAGGGAATGGAGCGGCAGCATGAATATGCCACTGCCATCCGTTATGCAGCAAAATCGTATTCGCAAGGCAACCAGACGGAAACGATTTCGCATTTGGAAGAAGCAAAACGGCTGGTGCGACCTCCAGTCCATCAAGGAATTGAATGGGATCTTCTCACCACATTGATGAACGACGTTGACCGCGTTCGTGCCATTCCAGCAAATTTCGGAGGTGTTCGCTCTGTTCGATTCTCTCCCACACAAGATCTCATGATCAGTGCCGGCAATGATTTTCGGCTCATTTTCTGGGATATGAAGACATGGAAGGAGACCAAGATTGCATTTGACGCACCGTGTATGGCGCTGAAGGCGGCTGAGTTTTCGGCAGATGGGGCATTCGTAGCGGTAGGCGGAGAAACGGGCCGTGTCATGATTCACCGGACAGATGGTTATTCAATTGTCTTCAACAAGAAAGTCCTGGACGGGCCGGTATATGCCATCGAATGGTTGGAAAATACCCACCGTGTAGCCGTCGGTGGCCACGGCGGAATTCTTGTGTTGATCGATTCTCTCACCGGCGATACCCGTGCGACGCCTCCGCTGGAGCCCTCCGCTGAGAGTCGAGCCATTGATCCAGTGCATCCCAATGAGATAGCCGAGATTTGCTATCTTCCTGAGCGTAAGTTAATCGCGGTTGCTAAAGCGCCATCGGAGATTGTCTTAATTGAGTCGGAGACTTTGAGCGAAGCAGAGCGGTGGGGGGGTGAGTATTCAATAGATGGGACAGGATTAATCTGCCATGCCTCGGTCAATCAAAATATTGTGGTGACAAGTGGAGGTAACAAACTTCGCTTCAGTGACTCTTCGAGCGGTAAGATTATGAAATCCTTCAAGTTATCCCGTGTCATCGAGAGTATTCGATATTCTTCGAAAGTAGGCCTGCTAGTCGCTACTTTTCGTGATGGATCAGTTCAAACATGGAAGTTGGATGAGGTTATGAGCGGGCATAATCCGACCGGAGAGTGTTTTGTTGGACATAGTGGCCGCGCTTTGACCGCCGACATTTCTCCTGATGGTAAGTGGATGGTATCAGGAGGAAAGGATGGAACGATTCGGATCTGGAAGAATCCTGAGCAAAGTCATTCTTCCGATACTCCTCTAAAATACTATCCAATCGCTGTCGGATTCTCTCCCTGCGGCAGATGGCTAATGCTCTGTGAGCGAATTCTTAATGGGCAAGTCCGGACATCGCTTTTTGACGTGAACACAGGCCGTAGATGCTGGTCGATAACTCAGGATTTTGTCTCAGAGATTTTGGCGAATCAACTTGGATACGAAGTTCGCTTTCCCACGGCTTTTGATCCGTCGGGTAATGAATTGGCGATGCTCGGAGTCGATGGAAAAGTTGTTGTTCGATCGTCTGAAAACGGCGAAGTGATTAAGAGCCTTTGTGAATCTCGACCCGGCATGCACCAGTTCATTTACTCACCTGATGGGAAGGCACTTGCAATCAGAGTGATGGATCACTCGATCCTCATCGACAGCGAGAATGGCCAAGCAATTGATGAATGGCAGAATAATGTCCAGTTAATTGGGGTGTTTTCGTCGCCGGATGGAGACATTTGGATTGAGAGGGATGGTGCCAGGAGATTCTTTTTCCGAAAACATCCGAATGAGCAATATCAGAGAGTTTTCGGTCCGATGAAGGATAAAATCGATCGGATGGTTGTTTCTCCGAATGGCCAATTCATGGCTGGGTGTGGCCACATGCCAGTGATTTACCTTTGGGATTTAAAATCTGACGATCCTCCTGCCCGGTTGATTGCTCATGATAGTCCTGTCGAAGACGTTTTGTTTTCACACGACAGCCAAACTCTCGTAAGTCGCGATTCCGAGAAAACAGTCAAATTCTGGCACGTTCCTACAAAGTCTGAGCTTTTGACACTCGAATCAACGAACGAAGAGGTTCTCAACCTCGCTCTTCACCCAAAAGGTAAAATGCTGATTCTCGCGGTTAAAAAAGAAAAAGACTTTGGTCTCCGAATCTATCGCCTCGGGCCTGATCAGGGATCGATAGCAAGTACCTTTGAGTTGCCATCGAACGAAGCGGAATAGGCAGCATGCCAATCTTCACTCTTCATCGGATAAGATATCGACGAAAAGCGGTACTCCTTTAAACGGCTAAGGCCGAGCATCGCGTCCGATTCTTACTCATTCAAGTAATCCGTCCGCCGCAGGACGTCGAGGATATAGTTTTCGATCTCTTCCTTCGTGAACTCATATGGCAGAAATCCGCCGCTTTTAATCCATCGCTTGAGGGCGAGGGCCAGTGCGCGGGCGGTCTCGTGATCTTCCTCTTCCATCGCGTCAATGAGGTCGAGGTAAGTCTGGTTCGGGTCCATGTCTAGTGTCCTCGGAACAAGAATTGAATGAGAAAGGAAACCCGGCCGCTGATGCGCGACCGGGGGAAGCTGTTCGATTACATTTCAGGTCGCGGTTGCAGTGAGTGCAGATAATCAACGGCCTTGGTCGCGTGCGAAGCGGCCGTGAATATCGCCCGCTTGTCGTCCTTCAAAACCTTGAGCCAGCAAGCGACGTAGGCGGCATGATCCTCTCGAATCTCCGGCGTGATCGAAAGATCGGCACAGAGAAAAGCGGAGCCAAGTTCGGCAACCAGTTCCTCGATCGCGTAACCAGCATCGCCGAAGCGTTTCCGGCCGAGGTCTCGATAAAGTCGCAATGGGTGGCGGGTCCAGTGG
This sequence comes from bacterium, assembly GCA_019748235.1. GTDB lineage: Bacteria > Planctomycetota > Planctomycetia > Kolteriales > Kolteriaceae > JAIEPU01. Next base: position 15,954 of record JAIEPU010000110.1, on the reverse strand, counting down.
GTCAGCTCATGGGCGAGGGTGGCCGCGTGGCTCTCGGCATCGCGGAAGGTTTCAAAGGGGGGCATCTTGATACTGTCGGTCGCAATGGCGTAATAAGCTTGATTGCCCCCGGTGCGTATGTCGGCCTTGGTGTTGGCAAAGAACCGCTCGGCCTGTTCGATCCGCTCCATCGTTTCCTTGGGTTGCTCAGCGAGTTGGTAAAAGTGCTGCGGCAGTCCTTCGCACTGATCGGCACAGAAAACGGTGTACTCCTTCAGGAAGGCGATCTCCTGTTCGGTCTCTTCCCCTTGCTCGTTCTCCTCCTTCTTCGTGAAGCTGCTGGCATACACAACGGGGGTGCCGTGCTCTCCCTTCTTGACGAATCCTCCAAGCTCGCGTGCTTGCTGGAATGTCAGCCAGAACGGCGAGATGAACCCGGAAGACTCGGCCGTCATCCAAAGTTGAATGACGTTGATTCCCCGATATGGCTGCCCGTTGTGACGAAGTGGCCGCGTGATGCGTCCGACCGCATGCTCGGCATTCCACGGCTTCATCCAGGGGCGAACTCCCTTTTCGAGTTCCTCAATGATGCGAGAGGTAATGCGGGTATAGATGTCGGTGCGGGTACTGGTTGCGGTAGCCATGATGGCTTTCTCCCTTCTTGAACTTTGAAAACTCCCATTCGCGTGAACGCGCGAGCGTTCTCTGGCGAAGGGGGGACGAAGTCCGAAGCCAACAAGGGGGAGTGCGGTCAAGGACGTGGTGCGCGGAGGGGACCATGCTGCACAAGCAACGCGCGGAAGCTTGGGAGGAGGCCGTGCAATCACGCCCGGCCCGATCCTTGACAGCACGGGGGATATGCCCCCTGATAGTTCAGAGAAGAAGTGCCGCGTCAGCCAATTAACTTGTGATTAAGGGAAGAGGCCGCATCGCTAGGGGGTGAGAAGGGTGCAACAGCTCGTCGCAGAGCGACCGGAGCGAACAGCGAAGCCTGGGAAGTCCCGACCGCCATAAAGTGAGTACGCAGAATTTTAATGATTTATATGCGACTAATATCAGTCAATTAGTTGATTGGTTCACACAGAAATACTGACAAAAGGGCGCATTTTTCGTCAGAATCATTGTAATGTAAATGCTGCGAGACCAATGAATCCATTCATAATAAGGTTGGACCGCGTTTTAAATTCTTACAATCTCGGCCAGTCATTTGGGACTAAGGCATTACCACCACGCCAAGTTTCCACGACAGACTCGACAAACCAAGGCTGATCGCTCTCAATATGCTCAGTTAAAATGATCTGACTTTTTTGTATATTATGAATACAAAATTTATAAAGTTCTTCGATCATCTGCAAGACTTCTTCTCGGTCTTCATCTTTCAAATCTTTTGCTGCACGATCAGGGTTAGACAAGCTCTCGTTCGAAAAGAATGGTTGCGACACTTGGTCAAAGACGGCGAATCTGGGAATTGGCCTGTCATTCTTCACAAACCAGTCATGTAGTGCGAGAATCACTGCAATATGATAACCAACCCAGTTTTTCTGCGCACCAATTCGCTCTAAGGTTACTGATTGAAGGCCCACTACGAATCGAAGCGTCAATTCTTTCATATCAAATAAAAGTGGAGTATCGGCTTGCGCTAGATTCATAGAACTCGCATATCGTTGAACACTAGACGCAATAATTGTCTCCGCAGCCCTCATTTTCTCGGCAATTGCATCGTCGCCAAAAGAATCTTCGAGAATTTTGAGCTCGCGCAAAAGCTTACGTTTTCTCGGCGCATCAATTGCGGCAATCGAATCTGACTCTAATGACGCCAAAATGGCGGCCGCCTGTCCTGATATTCTCGCTCGTTTATAAGAAGCTTCGCGTCGCTCGCGTAATACACGACTTGATTCGATTAGAGCATAGATCGCTCTTTTAAGATTATTCGATTCTTGTTTCCTTGTCGCAACCTCGGTTCTGAGCTCGTCAAGATACTTTGCTAGTCGTGGACGTTGCCGCTCAGCTGCACCTAATTGGGCTGACAATCTTTCAGATGATGCCATAAGCTGTTCAAGAACCGCGTCCTCTTTATCAATTTTTGTATTGCACAACGGACACATTGGAGGGTTGGTTGTTTTTCCAAATATCGAAATAAGCTTAACGCGGCTATCTTGCCTTGCTCCTTCGCCAGCAAATGTAGATGCCCTAATAGAGAAGGCTTCAGCAGATTCTAGTTGGGACCTTATTGCATCAATCTCTTGATCCAATTCGGTAAGCCTTTCTCGAAGTCGAGGGAGTTCCTCGCCTTCTGAGGCAATTGCCGTATCCTCTGACTCAATCCAATCAGCAATCTTCTTAACAGCCAGTAATCCATTCTCGATACCACCGTTTACAGGCGGAATTATGCTCATGCCCGCATCAATGGCCTTCGCGACCAGGACTGTCGTTTCTAGTACGACCCGATCTGAGAATTGCAACATTTTCTGCTCGCGCAATTCGAGTAACTTAACCTCTCGCCGTAGATCCCGAATACGTGCCCTCTTTTGCGATAAGTCTTCCGTTACAACGCCAAGGAAGTAGGGCATGCAGTCTCGTAAATGAGTTTTCTCCCAGTAATCATCGGTTCCATAGAGAAGCTGCTTCTCGCTCGCGAGAATACTTTGTGGTTGCAAAATAAGATCCCTGGCGTGCCTGATGCCTGGTTGAATCGGTTCTGTAGTCCGTCCTTCTTCTGGAGCAGTCTCAATGTCACCAATACCTGAGAATGAACCAAGTGTATTTAAAATAACGTCGGTATTTGCATTTAGAGAGAGTTCATGGAATTCCAAAGGATCTCGCGCTCCCAGAACGACACATGCTCCTGAATGGGTTTTTTGACTATCAGGAAGTCTTGGTCTGGCGACAAACACAGTAGCCCCCGATTCGGGTTTTTCAAATAGCACTCCGAACCAAGAGCAGCTATCATGAATGACATCTACCGGTATTTGATACTTGTCCGATCCCAAGCAATAATTAATTATTGAAACTAATGTCGATTTGCCGGTTTCTGACCGTCCAGTAATTATATTTAACTTTCCAAGTCGAAAATTAACATCACGTCTTCGGTTGTCGTGCGAATAGATACTCAAGCTGAGTACTTGAAATGTCATGGTTTAAGTCCAAAAATTGCCAAGACGGAAGACACCTCTCCCTCGGCAGACAAGAGGCGTCCCGCAGCTGGTGCTCTTTCGAGTTCATCTCGAACATCTTCGGAAGAGAGTATGATGCTGCTTAAAGATCTTGTAAGAGACTTGCGAGAGACAATATTCAAGGTCATTGCATTGTTATCTATCCTAAGCAACGAATGAGACTGTAAATAAATCAACCCCGAGGTTACGAAAGGGCGTAGAGCGAGCACTCGTTCAGGAAAATCAAACAGAACGTCGCCGTTTTGACGAGCCCAGTCCGACAATTTGCCCGTTTTGTAAGGAAGTCGGCAACGACAAGAATCTATTGAGATAAGAGGAAATATAATATATGGAAAATAGATGGGAATATTGCGTTTAGTTTTTGATCGAAATGCTCTTCCGCCAAGATATACAATCGAAGCCACATAGGCTGGATTGTACAGGTTTAACAGTTCGTCGGGATATGGATGCTCGGTAAAGAGACTGGACAGCATCATGGGTTGTCGTCCTTATTGTCTGAACTATTGTTCGCGAGCATTTCCTTGTATCTCGGGTGCCATCCGACTTCTAATCGGTCAGAAAGCATATGATATGAGCCGCGGATCAAGAATGGTTCGGAGAATGATCTTCGAATATATAATTGTGATGATGAGGGAGCTTCCTCTTCGACCCATTTGTAAACACGCTGGGCCTCTTGCATTATGGTATCATTGTCAGCTTCCTCCGAGTTAGAGCACGCTGATTCATGTCGGATCTGCCACTCCACAATCAAGCGGCTGTCGAATTTCGGTAATTCTTCGATCGCAAGTTTTCCTTCTCTAGACCATTCTGATCGTTTGGTAAGCGCTTGAAAATGTTCTGTTTGGGCCCTTCGAATTCGCCCATCTCGCGCACAGATTATTCGAAGTTGCTCGACGAATAATCTTGGATCTTCATTGTTAAACTCTGCTTTAGGGATGGGTGCGATTGGCAGCCCAGGCAATTCATCCGTGACGAGAAAATCACGAACTATAACAGAGTGATTTCGAATCTCTTGTACAGCGATTAGCCTCGCGTCATTTCCAGTTAAACTTTCAATTATCCGACTAAAGAACCAGCCTTCGAGAAACTGTCTGTGTTTGCTCAAGTCTTCTGGGCGAGACGAAATAGCTAATGCACGCTCAATTTCGTCGGCGGCCTCAATTATGTTGACTTCGGAATCTAGTACGATAATTTGAGATAATAGCAGATGTTGATCGCTCTGATTGAGAGATTGGAATTTTGCTAAATTATCTTTCACCACTGAATTGGACGACGAAGAGGCCGCAGCTAAAAGTTCGCTGATTGCCATTGCCTCATTGCGATTGTGGAGTTTTAAGTGTGTAAGGGGGCTATGTGACGTAAGTGCCCCTGAAGTATTGAGGTACAAGTTAGTCGTGTTGAGGTCGATTTGCTTATTAGAAACCTTGTTCGACCAATTTCCGATTGTCTTCCAAAGATTTTCTGATCTGGGTCCAAGGCTGGATTTCTTATTAATCGAATGTTTGAGTTGATGGAGCTGCAAGGTCGTGCCATTAGATGTTGCGAATTGTACATCGTCCAAGAATTCCACGGCAACACTGTCATAGGGGTCGCGAAGAGTAAGCCCACCAAGAAGGGCAAATCTGAGCTGATAGAGATAGCCGAGAAATGGATTCGTGGCGTCGTCAGGCGTTGAGTTATGAGTTGTAGTCATTGGGCGTGCTGCTCGTCCCTCACTTGGGGCAAAAATCTATCTGCTTCTTCGATGATTTATCAGCCGCATGAAACGCTATAAGAAATTTGGTATGACATCGTTCCGAAATGTCTATCTGTCCAGCGAAAATTCGAAGTAGAACGAGTTCGGTCACCGTATCTGCTGTCGTAATTGTTCCGAGGTCGGCTGGGCGAAATAAATCTCCTTTAACTGTCTACCGTTTCGGCCGTGGTGGGGATGCGTGTGAAGGTGTCAATTCCAAAAGAGGAAAATATTGCGGCTTTGGGCTCTAAGGAGAACATTCGTTGGTTGAAAGCGAACCATGATTTCCCCCGGCAGCCAGCATGACGCATCGAATCCCGGTGCCGCACTGAACACCGCGAGGCGATAGGGGCATCCGATCCTTTTAGGAGCGGAGAGCCGTCGATGCAGCCTCTCGCGGATGATCGCTTGGACTTGCTTGGCTTCGGCGGCGGCATAACGCAATTCGCGCCCGTCCTGGCCCGTTCGGCCATAGCGAATGGAGACCGTCCAATCATCCAATAGATCGCGCCCCACCGTGACTTGATAGTGACGATGGTGATTCTTCTCGGCGTTATGCGCCTCGAAGGCAACGGTCAGCAAGTTTTCCATATCAGCTCCATCTATAGGGCGGTTTCGTGGACGGCATTGCTCCGGCGGTTCAGAAGCTTCTTGCCATCAGGTCGAAGAAGTCCTTTTGGATCAACGTGCCGATAAAGCGTTTGCCGGGTGATCCCCAGCTCGGCACACAACTCCCCGACCTTCGTCTCCGACTGGCCCATTGCGGCCATCGCGAGCCGGAGCTTTGCAGCGGTCATCTTGTAAGGTCTTCCTCCATTCCGGCCACGGGCGCGGGCGGCAGCCATCCCCGCCTTGGTTCGCTCGATGATGAGTTCCCTCTCAAATTCAGCGAGCGCGGCAAAGATTCCAAAGACCAGCTTGCCGCTGGCGGATGTCGTGTCGATGCTCGCACCATGTCCGGTAAGCACCTTGAAGCCGATGCCGCGAGCGGTGAGGTCATGGACCGTATTGACCAAGTGCCGCAGATCACGCCCGAGACGATCAAGCTTCCAAACGAGGAGCGTATCACCCTCTCGTAATGCTTTGAAACAAGCAGCAAGACCTGGCCGATCGTCCCGCTTGCCAGAAGCGGCGTCTTCATAGAAATGCTGTTCATGGACTCCTGCCGCGAGTAAGGCATCACGCTGCAGGTCATTGACCTGGCTTCCATCGGCCTTACTCACTCGCATGTATCCGACCAGCATCTCACCTCTTTCAACGACGACTGATTGACCGTTCTTACGTTGTCACTTAAACGGTCGAATAAGTGACAACACTGTTTCGCCAGTCAATTTCCTGCGTTTTACGTCACATAACCTGTCACGTTTTCTGTGTCTTGTAAATCGGTTTGTTTTGATTGAGTGACAAGCGCCGTCACTCATCGCCAACGACCAAGGGTCACGAATGACGGTTAAGCAAATCACGCCGACGATTGTTGAGGTGGATTTATGACAGAAATATCGTGTTACAGCGATTATCTCGACGGCAACAATTGTAACGATTATGCCGCGCACCTTTTGGCGTCTTAGGTAAAACAGGCAAGCTTTGCTATTTCTGCCGGATATGCCGTGCGTATAGGATCGTCGGACCGTCACGACGCAGCACCGGTTGAGACACGTAACGTCTCTCGTTCATTGCAAGTCTGCATCCGACGGCTGGTCTCTCCATTACAAGCAACCCGTTGCCCTCAACGAAAAGGACTTGCACATGGCTCACCAGCCCGTTTGCCTTGTTCCATCCGTTCTCGGGGTTTCTGAAATGAGCACGGCGGTCCTTGAGAACGCCTCGCCCGACGTGATGGTCTTCACTCTTCGCCGTCGTGGTCCATTCAGTGTTCGCCGTTTCAATCTGGAAGCACTTGACGTGCAATGGGTCAAACCGCCGCAACCCATTGACGATGATGTGAGGATCGAAACGCTTGGTCCCAGCCCGGAACGTGAGCTTCGGATGCTGCGTATGTTCCATGAAGTAGGACGCGAGTTCCTCGCTGGAGCAACGTCGCTGCGCGAGATCGCCCGAGTGCTCGAAGATCGCGATCTTCGCGGGGATCATCCCGATTCTCTTCCTTACACGCTGGCTTCCGTCTCGCGCGAATGTCGGTATGCGAGAGAATCCTTCGGCAAGCGGTTTCAACTTGAGGGAGATGTTGATCTTTTTGTCTCTCAAGGCCACGGCTTTGCGATTTCCGGATTGAGTGAGCTAGGCGTTGTCGCCTGGGAAATGACGCGGGATTTCCTCGTTCGTCAACAAATCATCTCCGCTGACACATAGCTGTCACCTGCCACGATTTTAAGAACAGCATTTCCATCACTGTTCCATTCCACGACTCAGAATTCCAATCGTTTTCATCGTCGGTAACCTTGCCTCATCGACATCGCGTCCCTGTGCTCTGTCGCACGGGGACGCTCCCTTCTTCTCTTATTGCGAGGTGACCGATGGAAGGCATTTTTGGTGTGATCAAGCTGCTCATGCTCTGCGGCAGCGTTCTTCTTCTGACCCTTATGGTTCTGCTTTCGCTTCCTCAAAGCAAGATGCGCGATGTGCTCGTCAGAATCTTCGGCTGGATCTTTGCCCTGTTCTGCGCGGGTTATGTCGTGATGCCGCTCGATGTGTTGCCGGAGGCATTCTTAGGTCCTTTGGGTCTCGTCGATGATGCCGGCGCTGTGGTGGCCGGCGTCATGTCGGCGAGCGCGGCCTGGAAGGCCGGGCGCAAGCAGCAGGTCTCCGCTTAAACCCATCAATCAACAATCTAATTAGGGAACACCTCTCATGCCGGATGAACGAATCCTTCATTTGCCGCTCGATCAAGTTCGCTGTCTCCGTCAGGTGCGCGAGCACTTTGACGACAACGGATTGACGGGACTGGCCATGAGTCTCAAAACAACCGGCCAACTCGTCCCGATTCGAGTTCGCCGTGAGGGAAATGACTTTGTAGTGGTCGACGGAGAGCGACGGTTCCGCGCCTCGGTGAAGGCGGGCCGGACTTCTATTGCCGCCATCATTGAAGAGGGGGATCTGTCTCAAGGACAAATCCTCGAACGACAACTTACCGCTAATTGCCAACGGGCTGATTTAACGCCGCTCGAAAAAGCCCGAGCCATTGTTGCGCTCATGGAGGTGTCCGGGGAGAATGCTTCAGAGACGGCCTCTCGCCTCGGAATGTCGAATTCCGCCGTGACCCGTCTCGTGACACTTCTCTCCTTGCCGGAGTCGATCAAAGGACTGGTCGACTCTGGTAAAATTCCACCGAGTACCGCGTGCGAGATCGCCAAGATCAACGATCCCGCCAAGCAGATGGATCTCGCACGTCAAGCGGTGGAAGGACGGCTGACGCGCGACGCGGCCATTGGCGTTGTTCGCAAAAGCAGCACTCCTCAGAAGTCCGAGAAACAAGTCGGCACTCGTGCCATTGCCCGTCTCGATGTCGAACGCTCCGTCACCGTTGCCGCTAAGAGTCTATCACTCGACTCCTTCATCGGCTCACTGGAAGAACTTCTCGCCAAGGCCCGCAAGTCGCGGACCCAGGGCTTTGAACTCACCACCTTCATCAAGATGCTTTCCGATCAAGCGAAAGGAGAGAAATAGCCATGTGGCCTTTCAGTCAAAAGACAAGACCGGTGCTCAAGTCAAGACGAACGAGGCGGGACATTTGGCCCGCCACTCAGCCACTCATCCGCTGGTCACATCGGGAGGCCTTCACCTGTCAGGATTCCTATGCGGGAACGCTGATCACAGGAGCCACCGGGAGCGGCAAGACAACAGGAAGCGGTGCATGGATTGCCGAAAAATTCATGCTTGCCGGTTACGGCGGAATTGTCCTTCTCGTGAAGGACGATTGGAAGTTCTGGAAGTCACTGGCTGCTCAGACGGGACGAAGCCGTGACCTAGTTCGCTTTTGTCCCAGCGAGCCTTGGAAGTTCAACTTCCTCAATCATGAGATGACCCGCCCCGGTAAAGGGGCGGGGCTTACCGAGAACATCGTCCGTCTCTTCATGGCGGCGATGGAGATTTCCGAGCGGTCCTCCGGCAAAGGGGGAGGGCGGGAGAATGGGGAGTATTGGGAACGGGCCTGCCGGCAGCTCTGCCGGAATCTCGTTGATCTTCTTGCCTTCAGCCTGGGCCGCGTGAGCATTCCTGAACTCTACCAATTGGTGATCACCGCTCCAAAGTCGCGGGAGCAACTGAAGTCAAAGGAATGGCAGAAGAACTCATTTTGTTACCAATGTTTGATGGAGGCGGAACGGAAGCGAAAAACGCCCCGCCATCAGCGCGACTTCGGTATTGTTGCCGACTACTTCATCGGGGAATTCGTCGATCTCAGTCCTAAGACCCGAGGAATCATCATCTCGACATTCTCCACTCTCGCTGATTCTCTTCAGCGCGGGATTCTTCGTGACCTTCTCTGCGAGGAAACGAATGTAACCCCAGAGGCTGCTGAAGATGGGCATATCATCGTCGTGGATATGCCCATCAAAGAGTATGGCGAAGTAGGTCTCTTAGCGCAGTCAATTTGGAAGTATGCCTTCGAACGCTCGATCGAACGGCGAAATATCCAGTCCAGTCCTCGCCCTGTCTTTCTGTGGATCGACGAGGCTCAGTTCCTCGTCAATGCGGCCGACATGGAGTTCCTCTCGACCTGCCGCTCCTCGCGCGTGGCGACGGTGTTTCTTACGCAGAATATCTCGAACTTTTACAGTGCGCTGGGGGAGGGAACGCAAGGGAAGGCGCAGGCCGACTCCATCTTCGGCAACCTGACGACGAAGATATTCCATGCCAATGGCGATCCGATCACCAATGAATGGGGAAGTTCATTAATCGGCCGAACGCGGCAATTCTTCATTAACGCTAATACGCAACCGATTTCGCGCGATTGGATTGGTTCCCTTCTGGGCGCTCCCGAATCGCAGACAAGCTCAGGGATCAGCGAGAACATCGACTTCGAAGTGCAACCCTCGGCGTTCACGATGCTCCGTACGGGAGGTGCTGCGCACGGGGGAAATATCGACGGCATTGTTTTTCAAAGTGGCAAGGTCTTCCGCGATACCGGCCGCACGTGGCGTTACGCCACCTTCAAGCAGAAGCGATAAGCGTTCGATCCTTCAACCATTCAGACACTTTGAAAAGGAGGTAAAACATGCAGCCGCAACAACAGTCCACGTTCAGCGAAAAGATGAATGCGATTGAAGCCGTCTTCAATTTGGTAATCGGCGCGGGCGCCGTCAGTGGAGAGGTCTTTCTTCATCGCCGCTTTGGAAAACGCTATTTGGGGACACAGGCGTTTGCAGTGTTCCTCGTCGTGCCGATCTTCGCGATGTTCTTTCCCCAAGACAATCCCGAACTATTGATGAGCTTCCTGCCAGTCTATCTCGGGATGGTGATTCTGGCTCGTCTCGGAATTTGGTGGCGGCATCGAAAGCGAGACATCGAGCATAGCTATTACAACGGCTGGCCCATCTTCTTGCGATCGTCGGCGATTCGGAACGAGTATTTCTGCAAGCAAGTCTTGGAGCCCGGGCTGATCCTTGCCATCGCGGTATGGATTGCCGAGTGGAATCGACTCTTCGCGTGCTACCTGCTGTTTGTCACGTTTTGCCTTGTCTTCAACAATCTTCGCATGCGTGACCAGGAGCAAAAGCGGGTGATGGATGTCGACGATGCGATCATCCAGCAACAGCAGTTGGCGGAGCGTCTTCGCGGACTTCGGGGAGTGTGAGAAGCGAGTTCTCAACCACTAATGAGAAAGGACCGTTGCAATGAGTAAAGGTGAAAATCAGCCCAAGCTTTTTGCTACCCATGCTGGGGCGATGTGGCGGATGGGACTTCGAGAGCTTAGAGCGGTTTTCTATCCCGGTTCAAATATCGCACAACAGCAGACGGAGCATGGAATTTTTGGCACCAAAACACAGGGAGAAGTAGCCGAAGAGAGACGATCCACTGAGCCTGACCGCGATGAAGAGCCCCAGCAATCCTCAATGATTCAAGATCGAATCGAGCGAATGCCGGAGGCGGAGCCAGACGACAACATGGAATTGGAAATTGAGGACTGAGCAAAGAGATCATGGAGAGAAGTGCAATGTCTTATTCGAGCCTGTTCTACTTCGCGAGTTGTTATGCGTTTTACAAGCTGGGGGCATTCAATCAGCGTCATCCTGAAATGCTTCGGGAGAAGGCCACCCTCATCTGGAAGTGGGTCATCAAATAGGAGAATAGCCATGTCCGGCAGTATGGCATCAATGGGAACATCGGACGAACCGCTGCTCATCACGGCCAAGGAGTTCGCACAGAAGCTCAATGTGTCACTTCGCCAAATTTGGCGAATGCTCAGTGAAGGGCGAATCCCCCAGCCAGTCCGGCTTGGCGGAACGGTCCGCTGGCGACTCGCCGAAGTGAAATCTTGGATCGAGGAAGGTTGTCCTCAGCAGCCGACGCGAGAAATGGCAAGCGGATGATTCTGCTGGATGCTGAGGCCTAACCAATTGTTCTGACCTTAGAAATCACGAGAGGGACAAAGATGAACGTAGCTGATGGCTTGAATGATCGAATTCTCGTGTCGATCAAGGAAGCGGCTTACCTCTTGGGTATTTGCGAGCGAAGCCTTTGGACGCTGGTGCAGGAACGGCAGATTCCGCATCTTCGTCTCGGTCGTCGGCTTCTCTTTAGTCGCGATTCGCTCCAATCCTGGGTGACGGAGCAGCAACAGAAAAGCTCCGCTCGCGCGATGACATGAGGGCTGCTATAATCTGCTTTGACAATGGCTTACCTACTTCAAGCTGTCGGGTGAATTATGGCAAGCGTCTCCACGGACTCCTCGGGGCGAAGGCGAATTCTTTTTGTTAACAAAGAGAGTCAGCGGAAGACCTTGTATCTCGGCAAGATGTCGATCAAAGCGGCGACCTCAATTAAGCTTAGGGTTGAACAGCTTAATTCGGCACAGATTTCTCGCCATCCTTTGGATGATGAAACCGCCAGGTGGCTCGCGAATATCGGCGAGGATTTGGCCGACAAGCTTGCTTCGGTGGGACTAATTGCCCAGCGGCAGTCGAGCACGTTGGGGGCCTTCCTAGATGCGTACATTCTCAGCCGGTCTGATGTGAAAGCAGCGACATCAATCGTCTATGGGCATACTCGACGCTGCTTAGTGGAATACTTCGGAGAGAAGAAGGCACTTCGTGAAATCCATTCTGGCGACGCGGATCAGTGGCGCGCATGGTTGATGAACGATCAAAAGCTTGCGGACAACACGGTGCGCCGTCGTTGCGGCATCGCAAAGCAATTCTTTCGCGTGGCAGTTCGCCGCAAGCTCATCAACGAGAATCCCTTCACCGATTTGGTGGCGGCTGTGAAAGCCAACACGAAGCGGTTCTATTTCATCACGAGGGAAGAAACTCGCAAAGTACTCGACGCTTGTCCCGACGAACAGTGGAGGTTGCTCTTTGCATTGGCCCGATTCGGCGGGCTGCGAGTTCCGAGCGAACCGACGAAGCTACAATGGAAGGACATCGATTGGAAGAATGGCCGAATGCTGGTGCATGCGCCCAAGACCGAACATCATGAAGGGGGCGAATCGAGAGTCGTGCCGATCTTCCCCGAACTTCGTCCCTATCTCGAAGCAGCCTTCGCCGTAGCTAAGCCGAATGCCGAATGGGTCGTTACGTGCTGTCGGGATGCGACGGTCAATCTGCGTACGCGACTGGAACGCATCATTCGACGAGCAGGACTAACGGCTTGGCCGAAGCTTTGGCAGAACCTTCGCAGCACTCGCGAGACAGAATTGGCGGAAGCGTATCCACTGCATGTCGTCGTGAAGTGGATCGGCAACTCTCAACAGATTGCCGCCAAGCACTACCTGCAACTGACCGATGAGCACTTCGCGCATGCGGCGACAACACCTACCGGCAAAGATGATTCATCAGTTGACGCTCTAATAGAAACGACGCGCCAGACGACGCAGCAAGGAGCGGAACTGGAACGTAGGCAGATGTCACAACACAAGATGCCGGATCACGAAACGAGTGTTTTTCCTGGATTTGCGAGCACTTGCGATTTAATGCACAAATGTCTAGTGGGCGGTGAGGGACTCGAACCCCCAACCCCCTCGGTGTAAGCGAGGTGCTCTAGCCATTGAGCTAACCGCCCGGACGACTCTCTTGTAGTGGATTGTCACGGTTTCGGCAAATCGGTTCGGTCGTTCCTCGGTTTTCTCCATCATTTCATGCACGGCGCGACGGCTGCTTCGTCCAGTAGTTTTTCGGAGAAAGAGGGTTTGCGTTCGGTTAGAACAGGGGCCGCGAAAGTCGGGACGATTCCGCATTCGGAAGGACGATCGCCTGCTGCATGGTGCTGCGTGAAAGGAGAATCGCGTCATGGAAAAGGTTCGAGTTGGTTTGGTCGGATCGCAATTCATCTCGACGATCCATGCCGAAGCATTGAAGCGAGTGCCGCGCGCGGAGTTATTCTCGGTCGTATCTCCTACCGGAACGCATGCCAAAGATTTCGCGGCTCGGCATGGCGTCAAATATTCGTTCACCGACTTCGATTCCTTTCTCGACACCGAAGTCGACATGATCGTGCTTGGTTGCCCCAACGACCTCCATTGCGAGTTTACGGAGAAGGCTGCGAAGGCGGGGAAGCATGTCGTTTGCGAAAAGCCTCTTTGCACATCGCTCGAAGAAGCGGACCGAATGATCGCGGCCTGCAAGAAAGTCGGCGTCAAGCTGATGTATGCGGAGGAACTTTGCTTCACGCCGAAATATGTTCGGCTCAAGCGGTTGGTGGATGAAGGGGCCCTCGGCTCCATCTATATGGTCAAGCAGTGCGAGAAGCATGATGGTCCACACTCGAACTGGTTTTGGGATGTCAATCGATCGGGAGGAGGTGTGACGCTCGACATGGGGTGTCATGCATTTGAATTCTTCCGCTGGATTCTCGGGACGCCGATTGGGGGAAGGCAGTTGGCAAAACTGCAAAACGAACAAACGCAGAGTCATGAGAGCTCTATCGCAGAGACGATCGCGGTGAACAAGGCGCGAGCCGTGTCGGTCTATGCCGACATGGACACGTTCCTGCACAAGGAGCGAACCAAGGGAGAGGATCACGCGGTTGTCTTGGTCAGATTCGAAACCGATGCCGGTGAAGCTCTCGGTGTAGCGGAAGAGAGCTGGGCCAAAAAAGGGGGCATGGATGACACGGCCGAAGTTTATGGATCGGCCGGGGTCGCATACGCGGACTTGCTGCAAGGAAACTCGATCCTCGCTTACTCGGATACGGGATACTCCTACGCGGTGGAGAAAGCGGGAACGACGCGTGGTTGGAGTTTTTGCACCTTCGAGGAACTTTGGAACTACGGCTTCCCCCAAGAGTTCGCCCACTTTGTCGAATGTGTGGCCGATAACAAGGAACCGCTTGAAACCGGCGAGGATGGTCGAGCGGTGCTAGAGATCATTCTTGGGGCGTATCAATCCGCCGGAGAAGGTCGTAAGATCATTCTTCCAGGGAAGAAGCCGGCCGGGCAGCCCATCTCCCTTTGGAAAGGATGAAAGTGACATCCCGGTGTGACAACATCGAAGTCTAAGAGACCTCTGCTATAACGAAGTGGATTTACGATTCGTCATTAGGAGATATTTCTTCGTGTTATCGAGAGTTCTTCGCCGGGGATTCACACTTGTTGAACTGCTAGTTGTCATTGCGATTATCGGACTGTTAATGGGCCTTTTGCTTCCCGCCTTGTCACAGGTGATGGAGGCAGCACGGCGGACGCAGTGCCTATCCAATCTCAAGCAGATCAACGTCGCTCTACAGCAATACTTCACGACATACGACGGCGAGTTCTTCTCGCACCACCCGTATGAGGCGGATGTAAACTCTTTATCCCACCAAGCTGATTCGTTCGCAGAGATTTATTGGGAGGATAAGCTTCTCCCATACGTTGGCGGCTCAGGGGAAGCGGACGAGGCGGAAGCGAAGAAGGGAATTGTCAACGCGAGCGAAACGGTTTATCGCTGTTCCGACGATACCTCGATCATGAAGGTTTACATCGACCCTGAAACGAAGCAGTTCAATGGAACGGAGAATCGAACCAGTTATCTTCTCAATTCACTCCTCAGCCATCAAACACGCCGGTACGGTCGATGGAATTTGAATCGCTTCTCGGTCGAAGTGGGGTTGTCGAAGTTCGTTTGTTTCTCAGAGCGCATGGCGGAAGCATTTGGTCCAGGCGGAGAGGGAGATCCTCGCCAAGATGATTACGACATCTGGCTTGGGACCGATACGATCCAGCGGTGGATCGCCAGCAAGCGTCATAACGGATCGTCGAATTATCTTTACCTCGACGGCCATGCGGAAACGTTACTGTGGAATGAGGCCATCCAAGACATGTATCCCGACCGGGTCATTCTCACGACGGATAGCAGCTATCCCTAGCGATACCTTCGAAAATTGGCACAAATCGCCATTCCTTGGCACTCTTATGCTCCAGCACGCGTCGAATCAGACGGAATCGGAGTGGCGAAAAGCATTTTGCCGTGTTATCTCAGATCGTTCCGTCGGATTTCTCCTGACAGGGTCATCGTCATGAAATCGTTTGCTCGTGCTACCATTCTTGGACTCGTATTCGCGACATGCGGAAGCTTTGCCGCCGATACTTTAGTCGTATGTCCTCCAGGACTGCGGAAAGGGCTGAAGAAATGGGTCGAATATCGCCGCAAGCAGGGGCACGAGATCAAATGGATTGATGCCGAGGGGGACTCGATCGCCATTCGTCGACGAATTCGCGATGCCGTGAAGCCGAACGAGACGAAGTTCCTCGTGATGGTGGGTGATGCGAATCGACCCGCTGATGGAAATACGAAGCCCGATAAGAACTTCGTGGCGACGCATTACATCCCCGCCAAAGTGAATATCCACTGGGGGAAAGAACGGGACATTGCGACCGACAATTATTTCGCTGACCTCAATGACGATCAGCTACCGGAACTCGCCATCGGTCGAATTCCGGCTGACTCCGTCGAAGACCTGGAAACGATCACTGAC
>JAIEPU010000075.1 GCA_019748235.1 bacterium | reverse complement strand
AAATTCAGTGGAAGGATGGCGATGGGCTCGTCATCCCTTCACTGATCAAAGGAGTCCACAAATGGAGCATTTATCATCGCTCCCTGTTTGGTTGATTGTCGGCGGCATCGGCGTTGTCGTGGTGATGGTTCTCGCCGGCATGTACAACGGCTTGATCGTCGCTCGAAACAAGTACAAGAACGCATTCGCTCAGATCGACGTCCAGCTCAAGCGGCGAAACGACCTCATTCCAAACCTGGTCGAAACGGCCAAGGGATACATGAAGCACGAGCGCGATACCCTTGAGAACGTCATCCGCGCCCGAAACGAGGCGATGAATGCCGGGCAAAAGGCGGCCGCGAATCCGGGCGATCCAGCCGCGATGAAGCAGCTCAACAGCGCCGAATCGCAGCTTTCCTCATCGCTAGGACGGCTCTTTGCCTTGTCCGAGGCTTATCCCGATCTGAAGGCGAACACGAACATGCTCGCTCTTCAAGAAGAGCTGACCTCGACCGAGAACAAGGTCTCGTTCTCGCGTCAGGCGTACAACGATTCGGTCATGCAGTACAACAACACCCGGCAGAGCTTCCCCACCGTGATCGTGGCGAGCTTGTTTGGGTTCGCGGATGCTGACCTCTTCGAGATCACCGATGTCGCCGAACGGCAGGCTCCGAAGGTTTCGTTCTCGTAACCACGAATCGCATGTCGGCAGATAGCGGGAGTGACAACATCATGTCACTCCCGTGTGCCGTGGGCATTCATGCTTTCAAGCGGCGGTGGCCTCATCATCAGGATCATGTAAAGGTCTGCATCAGCCGGTTGAGAACAATTCGATCCGCTGCAATGGGTGAGCTTCGGTTATGGACTTCTTTGCCCATCAAGAGCAGGCGCGGCGGCACACCGGCCTGCTCGTCATCTATTTCACGCTCGGTCTTATCGGCCTGATCGTAGCCATCTACGTCACCGCATTCCTCCTCTTCCAAGTCGCCCCCGCAAGCTCCGACGAGACGGGAAAAGCGATCGCGAAACTCCCTTTCTTTGATTGGGAGCTGTTCGCGGGGGTCGCGGCTGCGACGTCGGCCGTGGTAGGGGCCGGGAGCCTCTACAAATCCGCTCAACTCGCGCAAGGGGGAGAGGCGGTCGCGCTGATGATGGGGGGACGCCCCGTCAATGTCGATACGCGCGATCCGGACGAACGAAAGCTCCTCAACGTCGTCGAAGAGATGGCCATTGCCTCGGGCGTTCCCGTTCCACCGGTCTACTTGATGGACAACGAAGAGGGGATTAACGCTTTCGCGGCGGGAAATCGTCCGACCAATGCGGTGATCGGCGTCACGCGAGGAACGATCCGAAATCTGTCGCGCGACGAATTGCAAGGAGTGATGGCGCATGAGTTCAGCCACATCCTAAACGGCGACATGC
Organism: bacterium; assembly: GCA_019748235.1. Taxonomy (GTDB): domain Bacteria; phylum Planctomycetota; class Planctomycetia; order Kolteriales; family Kolteriaceae; genus JAIEPU01. Next base: position 71,739 of record JAIEPU010000075.1, on the reverse strand, counting down.
GCATCAACACCCGGCTGACCGGCCTCATTTACGGCATCCTCGTTGTCAGCATGATCGGCTATTACATTCTTCGATCCGGCATGTTTGTCAGGACCAGCAATAGCGATGATCGAAAAGGGCAGGGGGCGCAAATGGCCTTTCAGCTCTTTGGACTCGCTCTCTTCATCATCGGTTACATCGGCGTCTTTTTCGGCCAGCTCATTCGCGCAGCTGTTTCCAGACAGCGGGAGTATCTGGCTGACGCTTCCGCCGTCCAATTCACCCGTAATCCCGAAGGAATCGGCGGAGCGCTCAAGAAGATCGGTGCACTCGCGGAGGGCTCGCACGTGAGCGAACCGCACGCCCCAGAGATCAGCCACATGTTCTTTTCGACGGCTGTACCGCAACTCTTCGCGACGCATCCACCCCTGGCGGATCGTATTCGCCGGGTGGATCCGAATTGGGACGGCAAGTTTCCCAAGATCAAAGAATCCGCTCCCGCCGAGCCAGAGACGAAGAAACAAAAATCGAAGGCCAATCCGTTTCCCCTTCCGCTCGGACAAGAGGTGGTTATGGGAAAGGTCGGGACCGCGCAGCCGCAGAATATCGCCACGGCCGCGGTCATCTTGGCGGGGCTTACCGAGAACGTCAATCAAGCCGCTCATGAGCCCTTCTCGGCTCAGGGTTTGATCTACGCCCTCCTTTTGCATGAAGACCCGGCAGTAAGGGAGCGTCAACTCAGTTATTTGCAGCGTGAACTTTCGCCGACGATCTATCATGCGACGGAGACTCTCGTTGACTCCGTCCAGCAGATGCCAAGAGAGTCTCGTCTTCCCACGATGGAGATCGCGCTAGCGTCGCTTCGTCAGTTGTCCCGCGAGCAGTACATCCACTTCCGAGACAACGTCTACAACTTGGTCCAAGCCGACAAGCGGATCACGCTCTTCGAATATGTGATTCAACTCTTCGTCATCAGGTGCTTGGATGAGCAGTTCGGGATTCGCAAGCCGAAACCCGCGACGATCACCGATCCCGCGAAGCTCGAGCCCGAGATGGTGGAGGTTCTAAGTCTTCTCTCTTATCTCGGCGAAGAGAACGATGCCGAGGCGAAACTCGCTTTCGCCGAAGGGGGGAAAGCCTACGGTTTATCGGATGGCCGCTCGATCATGAAGCGATCGGAGTGTTCCCTTTCTTCCTTCGGCCAGGCGCTCGAGCGATTGGCGGAGGGTGTGCCACCCCTCAAGCGAAAGGTGATGTCCGCCTGCGTCGCCGTCATCGTGCACGACCACGAAGTCACCCTTTACGAGTACGAATTAACCCGCGCCATCGGCAGTGTCCTCGATTCACCCCTTCCGCCTCTTTCGGTAGGTGAAGTGAAGGGGAGTTAGTTACTCCGCCGACTGACAGTCTCGTTATCGATACTTTCCTCTCATTCCTTCGTTGGTGCTGCGACTCTCATCGATTACGCTGGACACGTTCGCGTCTTTGATTCGTTAAAGAATAGAGGTCGGTATGCGGCGGTATGTGCTCGCGCTATGGGTAACGTTGGCATCTGGGTTGTGGGGGGACATTCCCAAGCCGGGAGATGCGCCGGTTCCCCTTTCGCCGGAAGAGAGCGCCAAGCGAGTCACGTTGCCGCCCGGCTTTCGGTTGGAACTCGTCGCGAGTGAGCCCCTTATCGCCGAGCCGTCGGGCGTTGCATTCGATGAGTTCGGGCGAATGTTTGTCACGGAGCTTCATGGCTACAACCTCGAAGGGCAGCTCGATGTCGATGAGTTGAACAAGACGGGGGAGCTCGACAAAGAGGTCCGGCGTATTCAAGCGGATGAGAAGTTCAAGAGAGCCGCGGAGGCGGGGACTTACGGAACCGTCAAACGACTTATCGATGATAATGGCGACGGCCGGATGGACCGAGCCGAGGTCTGGGCCGATCATTTGCCTCCCTGTTATGGACTATGCCCAGCGCGTGGCGGCGTGATTGTCGCGTGTTCTCCCGACATCCGCTTTCTCGCGGACAACGATGGGGACGGTAAGGCGGAGATCAACGTCGTACTCTATACCGGCTTTCCAACGGGAGCACTCGAACGGGGAATCAACTCGCCGCAATGGGGGCTCGATGATTGGATCTACGTCGGCGGCGGACATGGCGGAGGGACGATCACCGGGCCTCATTTAAAGGAGCCGGTGAAGCTCCCGAACTCCGACTTCCGCATTCGAGCCGATGGAAGCGCGATCGAGCCGATCGCAGGCAAAACGCACACCTACGGCTTTGCGTTCACAGCGGGGGGCGAGCGGTTCACGATCTCAACCCGCACGGCGGGCATTCAGGTTGCTCCGATCGATTGGCGGTATCTCGCTCGAAATCCCGACATGCCGACCGGGCGTATCGATCGCGATTCCAGTCCGGACGTTCGCGTCTATCCCACGAGTAAGCCGCACCCGTGGCGAACAAGACGAGCCGAGGATCCGGGGTTCTCGAAGTTCTACTCCGACCGTTACGGCTCCGAAGAGTCCTCTCCGAACGGATACTTCACGTCCGCGTGTTCGCCGATCGTCTATCTCGACTCCGCATTGCCGGGACTGCACGGACAACTCTTGGCCTGCGAACCGGCGCAAAATCTGATTCACCGCGCGATCATCAAGCGGGACGGACTCAATCTTTCGCTCGTCCGTCCAGAAAGCGAGCAAACGAGCGAATTTCTCGCGTCAAGCGATGCATGGTTTCACCCCATGTCCCTTTCTCACGGGCCCGACGGCGCGGTTTGGATCGTCGATTTTTATCGAGAGATCATCGAGGACTATTCCGCCATCCCTCGCTACTTGCAGCAGGAGTACGGCGTCGTTAACGGACGTGATCGAGGACGCGTCTGGCGGCTGGTGCATCAAGAGATGCCGAAGGCAACCTCCGCAGTGATGGATAAACTTTCGCCGGAACAACTGACGAAAGAACTGGAAAGCGATCTCTCTTGGCGGCGGCGGACGGCTCAGCGACTTCTTGTCGAACGGGAGGCGAAGTCGGAGTCAGCCCGCTTGAAGAAGGTCGTCCGTGAATCGAAGAATGAATCCGCCGTCGTTGCTGCGTTCCTGATTTTGAAGTCACTCGATGAACTCGATTCCGCGACGCTGATTCAGGCGATGCAGAATTCCTCGCCGATCGTTCAGGGGCAGGCGCTGAAGTTGGCGGATCAGGAACTGTCGAACTCACGTGAGCTGGCCGAGCATTTGCTCACGATGAAGTTACCGACTGACCCTGTCGTAATTTTGCAGTACACGCTTTCGCTCGGAGAAATTGATGATCCGAAGGTGACGGCGAAATTGGCCACGATTGCGCGGCAGCATGGAGATTGGCCGTTTCTTCAAACCGCTCTTTCGAGTTCGCTCCATCATCGCGCGGGAGCCATGCTCGCGGAATTGATCCACAGTGATGCAAAGATCGACGAAGCGCGAGGGTTGTTGCCGGCACTGGGAGCGGGGATCGCCTCACGGCGGGATGCGAGCGAAGTCTCGCAAGCGATCGAGAGCATTGCCTCCTGCAAGGATCAATCACTCGCGGCAGAGGCACTCCGGGGATTGGTCGAAGGCTTTCATTCGCCGGTCAAGTTCGAGATTTCGGAGTCGGCATTTGAAAGTGTGAAGACACTGCTCGTCAGCCGCGATCGTCGAATACAAACGCTCTCTCGTCAGCTTGTTGCACGGCTCAGCTTGGAATCGAAAGAGGAGCGAACGGCTCGACTCGCGCATGCCGAAAAGCAAGCACGGGATGTTCAACTTCCGTTAGAGGAGCGGCTTCGCGGCATCCATGAATTGGCCGCGGAGGAAGATTCTACCGTCGCGAAAACGCTTGCCGGGCTTTACGCGGAAAGCACACCTGCCGCGCAGGAAGTGATCCTTAGTTCGCTCTTCGCGAAGAAGAGTTGGCTCCCCGTCGTAGTCGAGGCGATGGAGATGCAGCAAGTTCCTCCCTCCGCACTCTCCGCCGTGCACCGAACGCAGCTTGATGAGTTGAAAGACAAATCCGTGCGTGAGCGGGCTCTCGCCTTATTGACGAAGAATTCCAGCGGGCGAGAGGATGTCTTCAAGCGATGTATTGACGCGATCAAGAAGCCTCGCGACTTGGCACGCGGGGAATTCATCTTTCGGGAGAAGTGCGGCAATTGCCATCAGGTGAGAGGGATCGGTTCGGTCGTTGGGCCGGACTTGGCATCTGAATTTCAGCGAGCCGAGGAGACGATCATTCGTGATGTCGTCTACCCGAGCGAAAAGATTGCGGCCGGTTACTCGACCTGCGTGATCTCGACTGAGGATGGCCGCGTCCATAACGGGCTTCTCGTCGCGGAATCTGCCGCGAGTCTGACGCTTCGGCAGCCGGGAGGGAAGGAAGAGACAGTTCTGCGAAAGGAAATCGAGGAGATCAAAACGCTCCCGGTCTCATTGATGCCCGAGGACTTGGTAAATGCGATCGAGCCGGCAGACCTGGCGAACGTGATCGCCTGGCTCAGGCAGCCGTCGGAAAGTATCACGCTGCTCGACGACAATGTGAACCTGGCGGCATTGCTGACGCAAGGAGACGGAACGGCGGAATTCGTATCGACCGATCATGTGGCCGGGCTGATGGCGTTACGCGTCACTCCCTTCCAACGGCATTCGCCGAGCATTCCGAACTGGTCGTTTCGCATTCGCGAGAACCCCGGTCCCGGCGAGTTTCGTTATCTCCGCTTTGCGTGGAAGTCAGACGGCGCGTCAGGCGTGATGCTTGAACTCGCGACGGACGGTCATTGGCCGAAGGCCGACAAACCGATCGGCCGATACGTTGCCGGCAAGAATGAAACCGCTTGGCAAGCAACCGTCGTCGATGAGAACGCACCGGCCGAGTGGAAGTACGTCGTTCGCGATCTGTGGAAGGACCTAGGCAACACCACCCTCACCGGCATCGCCCCCACCGCCATGAGCGGCCCCGTCCTCTTCGACCGCATGGAACTCTGGCGAACGGAACCGAAGTAGGGGAGAGGGGCTCGGGATAAGTTTGTGTCTGTAGGCCGGGTGCCATGTTCACGCTCGTCGTGAACGTGTGCTACCGCTTTTTGCTCTAACGCCGGAGGCGTGCCGGAATGTAGCCAGGGGTAACACCCCTGGAACGAAATCTCGGATGTGTGATGCAGAATATCAAGAGTGGTGCCGATGATCTCCATGCTCACGCAAGCGTGAGGCATGGCATCCGGCGATGAGATTTGGAGCACGATATTGGCAATCAGGTTCTTAGTTATTGTGATCGGACTGCTTGTCTGGATTAGTTGCGAGATCGTTGGAGGGCGTCAGAGATCATCGTCTTTGAATGCATTTTGGCTTCCGAAAATTGGCCTCATGATTGCACTGCTCGCACTTGTGTTTGCGGCTGTAGATCTTTTGATCACTAGAATCTGAGGTCAATTGAACTCCATGATCAAGCCCGTAATGATCACGTGTTATGAGAATGGATTTTGACATTGAGCTGATCTCCATGCTCACGCAAGCGTGAGGCATGGCATCTGGAGTCGACCATGTGCACGCCCAAACTGAATGGGCTTGAACGTGCCACGGAAAGGAATGCCCTCTTGTGCCTTCGGCACCCAGGCAAGCAAGTTGCCTGGGCCACCCGTCATGTTCAAAACGTTTGGAGCTTGAACATGCCACGCATTTTTTGCGAAAGCTAAGAGGTCGTCTCTCTTACTTCTTCTTCCCCTGATTCGCGACGGCGGCCATGGCTTTCGCGACGGCGTCGGCATCTCCCAGGTAGTAGTGCTTGATCGGCAAGAGATCCTTGTCGAGCTCATACACCAGCGGAACGCCGGTCGGGATGTTGAGGCCGACGATCTCTGAATCGGAGACGTTGTCGAGATATTTCACGAGGGCTCGCAGGCTGTTGCCGTGAGCGGCGATGACGACCCGCTTCCCCGCTTTGATTTGCGGAGCAATGTCGTCAAACCATGCAGGCAGGAAGCGATCGACCGTATCCTTTAGGCATTCCGTCTTTGGAAGCTGTTCGGGAGTGAGTCCCGCGTAGCGGCGGTCGTGGCCGGGGTATCGTTCGTCGGTCACATCGAGCGGCGGCGGGGGAATGTCATAGCTACGTCGCCAGACGAGAACCTGCTCCTCGCTATGCTTCGCGGCAGTCTCTGCTTTGTTCAAACCCTGAAGAGCACCGTAGTGACGTTCGTTGAGTCGCCAATCGCGGATGACGGGCATCCACATCAGATCCATCGTGTCCATCACGATCCAAAGCGTGCGAATCGCACGCTTCAGAACGGACGTGTACGCGATGTCGAACGTGAGGCCTGCCTCTAAGAGAAGTCGGCCCGCTTCCTTGGCTTCTTCGCGTCCCTTGGCCGAGAGATCAACGTCGGTCCAGCCGGTAAAGCGATTCTCTTTGTTCCATTCGCTTTCCCCATGACGCAAGAGCACCAGCTTGTACATGTCGACCTCAACCTCCAAATGCCTGACGATAGTTCACGTACCAGACAACCACGATGCCGAGACACGATAGGATGATGACGAATGCCGCGAATCCCCACGACGGGCGATCGGGCCAAGCGGATTTCGTCTCTCGCGTCATGTCTCGTTCCTAAGGCGACCTCTCGAGCCAATTTCTTACAGTCTCTAAGATACGGCTTACGGATCGGAACGGCTCACGAAAGGTGAATTGCATCATGCCCAAGATCATCGTGACGGTCAGGCCGAACGGCCCGTTGGTCATCGAGGGAGACGTCCGTCTGCAAACGCCGGAGGGGAAAGAGATCGGGAACGATTCGACAGACGGTCGTTGTTTTCTCTGCCGGTGCGGGCGATCCGCCATCAAGCCGTTTTGCGATGGAGCTCACAAACGGACGTGCTGGAACGAGACGGAAAACAAATGACGCACCCGGCTTTCCGAGTGCGTCAAGGGTGACGATCATTTCAAGCCTGCAGGGGACTAGCGATAAAAGTCGCTTCCCGAAATCTGCTGAATGCTGGCCGAGAGACGGGCCCCTTGTTCCGACGAACGTCCGACTGGGATCGGCTTCATGGGGACAGGCTGCCAACGGCGAGTCGAATCACCCGTCGGCTGCGGCGAGGCGGCCGGCGTTTCAGGAGCCGTCGGCTGCGGTTGTTGCTGTGGCGCGGGCGTTGCCTGCTGCATCTGAGCCGGAGGAGCGGGAATCGGCTCACCCGGATTCAGATACCGCTTGTTCTCCTGCGTGACCTGCCCGTTTTGAATCACCCGTTCGATGATCAGCGTACGATTGTCCGGCTGAGCAACGGCCTGTTGTTGCGGAGCAGCGACACCAGGGTTCTGATACATCTGCGGCTGAGCACCCGGTTGCGCGGGGACCATGTGCTGCTGCTGAGGAGGAGCAACCCCCGGAAGAGCCGGTGGCATCGCACCTGCCGGAGGAGCCGGCACGGCGTAGTTTGCACCCTGAGGAGCGGCTGCCATTTGTTGTCCCGGAACCGCGACCGCCGCTTGACCTGGAACTGCCGCCACGGCCGGAGTTGCCGGAACGGCGGCGACTGCTTGCTGAGCCGGAACCGCGGCAACGGCCGGAGTCGGAGCGACGAAGTTCGCAACCTGAGGAGTCGCAACCGCAGCCACTGCGGGAGCGGCCGCGACCACAGGAGTCGGCGCCACAAAGTTCGCTTGCACCGCCACCGGAGCGGCGACCGCCACAGCGGGCGGATAGTAGAGCTTCGTTTCAGTGACCGGTTCCATGGCGATACGTTGTTCGAAGGTCGTCACCGGCACCATGTAGTTACGCTGGATCGTCTGCGTGACTGGAACGGTGCGTGAACGACGAACGACGTTCGTGACCGGCGTGGCCACGGCGCGATAGCCGCACGCACAGGGATCGTAGTAAGCGGATGTCTGCATCGTCGTCTGAGCTTCGTCGAAGAATTCGGTTCGCAGCGTGGTGACGTTCTCGAGCGACGTCTGCTGCTGCATGGTGGTCACTGGAGCAAGGTAGCTTCGCTGAACCATACGGGTCTCTTGAACCGCGACGGGCGTCGGTGCGAAGTACTGCGACACGATCGGCGCGACCGCCACAGGAGCCGGCGCGACAAACTGTGAGATCACCGGTGCGGGGACAGCGACCGGGGCTGCAACCGCGATGGGAGTCGGGGCGACGAACTGTGAGATAGCCGGTGCCACCGGAACCACGGGAGTCGCCGGCACGACAGGGACCACCGGCGCCACGGGGACCGCTGGGACGGCGACCGCAGCCGGCACGCCGCACGTAGCACAGGCAGCGGTCGGTGCGAAGTATCGCGACGTTGTTTGCTGGACGGATCGACGCCGGCCAAACATGCAGGCCTCGGCGGGAGCCGCGATGCTCAAGCAGACGGCAAGGGCCAAACCCCAGACGCCGAAATGCATCCCGCGTGACATGGCGAAGATCTCCTCATAAAGGTGCTAGGCACAAGTTGCTGATCGCCTTTCAGACGCAGCAGAAGACTCCGACAGCACGGAGTCTCTGCGTCAGCGTAGGTTCGCGCCTCTTCGAGATCAATCAATCGTGACGATAAGTGGGGCGAAACATTTCGGACCGCATAGGGTCGTAACGGTTGTGCCGATTGTGTCGGCGAAAATCGAATTGAATGTCTCTCAAGATAGTTGCTTGGAAGCTGTTTATGATTGCGTCAAATGGAGAGGGTGGGTGAATTGTTCGATGCGAAGCGGCGTAATCTGGAGAGCATTCCATTCAACGACGACTCGCTTCAATGGGATGAACGGAACGCCAGCTCCGGCGAGGTACCGTTCCCCAAACTGTCCCGCGAAGTGACGTCTGTTTCCACTCACTTCGCGCGAGTGACACTCCCTGGACAGTTGGAAGCGACGTGTTCACCTGGTCGGCGAAGGTCGGACGAAAGAGAAGAGGGATGAAGTCTCGGAATCGGCTAAAGAGCGCCTGGAAAATCGTCGGGCCGTTCCATTTGAGCGTCAGCCGAACTTCATCGACGAGCCGAACGAGAAAGGTTCCTTTCGCCAGCAATTCCAAATCCGCCAATATGCCGTCTCGATCGAGGTGAATCTCACAGACCGCTTCTCGTCGGGCGATTTTGATCGGGCAGAAGGGATCGGTGAAGGGGATCCCCAGCAGAGAACGGAGTAATCGGTCAACGGGCCAGGCGAAGGAGGCCCAAGACCAGCGCTTCGACCTTCGGCCCACCACGATGTCACACAATTCGAGTCGTTCGAGGAGCTGTTGAAGCTCTGCCCCGTCGATGGAAATGGCTTCATCGACGAGAAGCAAGATGGGGTAACGAGTTTGTCGAATGGCCCCCATCAATGATCGGCCGCTTTTAGGATGGGTCGATCGGACAAACCGCACCCGCATTCCGTTGATGCGAGCGGGGGGCATTACGGGTGGAAATGAGTCCACGAGAAATAGGATCTCGGCCGGTCGTGACTGTGCGGCAAGAAGGGGCAAAAGCTTGTTGACGATGGCGCGTGGTGTAAGGGCCTGCGAACTGGATCGGGCGGATAAATGAGGCCGGATAACGACGCTGATTCCCTGGCCGGCGAGCGAAGGGCGTTCGAAGAGGGCATCGAAATCCATGCGTTCGCTTTCCACCGCTGAAGACTTTGTGTGCTTCTTCAAAGGATAGCGAATTCGTTACCGGCGGATTTGAGATTTATCCAAACGATCGGCAATCGTTTCGAGTTTGGTGGCGAGCAAGAGGCGATGGTCCCGATGACCACCAAACGCGAGCTTGGTGTTATCAACGACGGGCTGCCAACCCGCCAGTCGCGGGTCGCGACGGACCCAGTCGAGTTGATCTGCTTTCATCACGACGAAGCAGGGAGTAGGTTGTTGTGTGAGTTGGACCAGAGTCTCCCAGTCATCGATCGCACGTGCGGGCCTGCCAATGTGGAACGCGAGGTCAGAGTCGAATTTGCCGAAGTAGTAGACGGTCGAATTCTCACCGGCGACGGCTCGAATCGCGCGGGCAAATCGAGACATCTCTCGCAGTGGGTCAAGTGCCGGGAGAAGGATGTGAATTTGAAATAAGAATCCGACGAGCCACGGAGCCGCCAAGCCGACGAGAACTCGCCGCTGCTGATTCTGATGCCAGCCGGTATACGTAAGCCAAACACTCGCGACGACGACGATCCCACCGATCACAAGAATCGGCCAGTTCTGCCGCATGAGTTGCTCCACATGCGTCATCATAAAGACGTCGGTCTCGTTCAGATGATCCCGCAACAAATCGATCTTCAAAAGTGAGTGCACGATTCCTTTCTCGTGGAACTCAATTCCTCCCCAATAGAGAAGCGGAATCATGACGACCGCGAGCACGGCCGCCGAGGTGAGTACAAGTCGTCGCCGGCGGCGCGGATGTCGCATCTGAGCGATCACTTCATCGGTGCGACGTCGCCATCCACGGTCCCGAAGCCATCCCGCCAGTAAGAGAGCGACCGGTGGAAACGCGGGAAGCAAATAGTCCGCTCGTTTGAAGCTGACGATTGAAAGGAAGGTGAAAAGACTGACCGACCAGCAGATGAGGAAAAGGTATTTCGGCGTCCGCTGCTCGGCTCCAGATTGTGACGAATATCCAGGCCACCATTTGCGACGATGATGCCACAGACTGTACCAAAGAGCCGGCAACACAAGAGACCAGGGGAAGGCATCGACAAATAGGCGTGGAATGTAGAACCAGACAGGACCGGACTTCAGCGCTTCGCTCGATCCGACCGCACGCTCGATGTTGTGATAGATGAAAAAGCTCCAGAAGAACTCTCCATTCGTCGAGATTGATGCATACACGAACCAAGGGAGTGTGATCGCCAGCACAATCGCGATGCCGGTCATTACTCGATATCGCTTCCATGTTTCCCACCAGCCTCGCTGGAAGTGGGGAATGATCGGAACACGTGTCACAAACAAATAGGTGACGCTCGGCAGTCCGTAGAAGATGATCGCCACCGGACCTTTTAGAAGAACGCCCAGTCCAAGAAGAAGGTACACGAAAAGGGAAAGTCGACGTCTGTCGGCGGAACGGTCTAGAGGATCGCGAGGCGAGGCGGTTTGCCAAAAGAGCGCAAGGGACGCGGTCACGATCAGGCAGAGGGGCATGTCAATGCGACCCACGCGCGCCAGCCAAGCGTAGCGAGTCGTCAGCGCGAGAATGCCGGTGGCCCAAAGACCGGTCTCCCAATCCCACATGCGCCGGCCGAGTTGAAAGACGACAATGAGCCCGAGTATCCCAGTTATGAGTGCCGGCATGCGCACCGCAGTCGCATCGACATGGCCATGATTCAACCAGCCGAATACCGCGACCATCCAGTAGTAGAGGGGGGGCTTTTGCATCTCGGGTTCACCCGTATAGAGATGCGGCACCAGCCAATCACCATCATCCAGAATCGCCTGCGCGTTCTGTGCGGCCCTTCCTTCGTGTGAACTCCAGAGCCCGCGCTGGGCGATTTGCCAACCGTAGAGAAACCAGCCTCCGAGAATGATGCCGGCAATGGTAAGGGTGATAAGTCGCCGACTGACTGCGACAGAGGGAATCGATTCGGTCCGCTCGACGAGCGGCGAGCCGGGTTCGTGATCCATTTCCCATAGAGGGGCCATGTTGAATCCATTCACCTGTCGGAGCAGACGAGCGAGCGCAGCCTTTCCCGCCGTTTTCTTCCGCCGCGTAGCGTACCGGACCTGCAATTTCGGTCAATCGAACCCACGGCATAGAGGTGGTCATTCGCCTTAACCCCCTCGCCCCCATAAGCTAGCCACCGGCGGAATGCAGGGTTTGCCCGCCTCTTCAAAGTCGAATTTGGTTCGGAATTGGGAACAACATGTCGTTACTCGTCGTAGGTTCGATCGCGATCGATAGCGTGGAAACGCCTTCCGGCAAAGCAGATGAGGCGCTCGGCGGATCGGCCGCTTACTTCTCGTATGCCGCTAGTTACTTCTGCCCGGTCCGCCTGGTCGGAGTCATCGGAGAGGATTTTCCGGACGACTATCTCAGCGTTTTGAAGAATCGCGAGAACATCGACGTCAGCGGTGTGCAGGTGCAACCCGGCAAAACGTTTCGCTGGCGCGGCAAGTATGAAGGGGACATGAACGTCGCCGAGACGCTGGAAGTACAGCTCAATGTGTTCGGAAGCTTCGATCCCGACATTCCCGAAACCTTCCGCGATTCGCCGTATGTCTTCCTCGCGAACGGCAGCCCCGAAGTACAGCGAAAGGTGCTGCATCAGGTCCGCAAGCCGAAGCTCGTCTTCGCCGACACGATGAATCTCTGGATCGAGATCAAGCGTCCCGAGTTGCTGGAACTGCTCAAGCAGGTCGACGGTCTGATCCTCAACGATCAAGAGGCCCTCATGCTGACCGAGGCGGATACCCTCGTGAAGGCGGGACGCGCTATCCTGGGGCTCGGTCCCAAGTATGTCGTCGTCAAGAAGGGGGAACATGGTGCGATGTTCTTCAGCAATGAAGGAATCTACGCGCTTCCCGCATTCCCGACCGCTCATCTCGTCGACCCGACCGGCGCGGGTGACAGCTTCGCCGGCGGCGTGATGGGATACCTGACGCACGCGAATACGATCGATAGTGAAACCATCAAGCGGGCGATGGCGTATGGATCAGTGATCGCGAGCATCAATGTCGAAGGCTTCAGCCTAGGCCGTTTTCGTGAAACGACCCGGCAAGACATCGAGCAGCGATTCGCCCTCTATCGCGACATGCTTCGCTTGGGATAGCGAGACTCTAGAATCGTTGAACGCGGGAGCCAATTGTAGGCTGGGTCTTAAGACCCAGCATTTTCCCTGCGATCATTCAACATGTGAGCCTTCGCTCACAGACTGCGGGAGCGAGTGCAATGCGACTTCTGATAGCAACTCTTTTGTTGATGTGCTCCATCGTTGGGATCGTCGATGCGGCGGATCTGCCCAAGGTGAAGACTGTCGAAAACGTCAAGCCGAGTGGCGCATCGGAAGAGGTTATGAAGATCCTTGCTCCGAAGAGCTTCGCGATTGAGGAGGGAGGAAAGGAAGTCCTTCACTTCTGGGTCCGGGCGGAGGTTCCTAGCACCGCCAGTCCAGGCGGGCTGATCGAGTATGATTCGCTCGAAGAGGGGGGGCTCATCGCCGTTTATGAAGTGAAGAAGGAAGGATTCACCGACTTCAGAAATCAGAAGCTTCCTGTCGGCACTTACACCATCCGCACCGCACCCCATCCGCAAGACGGCAATCACATGGGGATTGCACCGACGCCGACCTTTGGTGTTTTAATCCCCGTCGCCGAAGATAAATCACCCGAGCCGATGGAACGGGAAAAGATGCTCGAAGAGAGTAAGAAGTCCGTCAACACCGGACACCCCGGCGCGATCTATCTCGAACCCTTCTTCGAAAAGCCAGCCGGCACTCTCCCCGCCATTCGCGAAAACGACCTTAAGCACATCGTTCTCGACGTCATGACCAAAGCCAAGCTCGCGACCGAATCAGTCGATCTCCCTATCGCCTTCGTCTTCATCGGCAAGACGGAAGCGGAGTAGGGGAGCGAGTTTCTTGTAAGGTTAAGTTGGCGAGGGAAACTCGTCATAAGGCAGTAAATCGACGGAGCATTGGGGGCAACCACAATCGAGGTGATCAATCAGGTCAGCGAATCCGGGAAAGCCTTTGAGCGCTGCCACTATTGCCAATAAATGCAATGTCTCCCAACAGTTGTGTTTGCACTGTAATGTTTCGGTCGCAAGAGGGAGCGCGTTCACAACGGCCGTTTCATAAGCGTCCAATAGAATTGGCGGGCATTCACTTCGATATACTTCGCAATAGCCAATAAAAAGTATGTGATAGAGACGATCTTTCGGTGGAAGTAACTTTGCAATTTCAATGGCATACGGGGCTACAGCATATGCCGCTGGCCAGGTAGTTCCTTCGGAACAGAGTTCACAATCTAATTCAGAGAAGAACTCGACGTCCGTGGGATTTGCTAAGAGATAGCGGATTTTGTCAGGAACATGAGTTCCTGATCCCCGTCGATAACTGAACTCTGACCAACGTGGGTCATCGAGCTCTAAGCGACTCATATATTTCCTCGCCCAATCGAGTCTTTTAGAGAAGCTGCTTTTCGTCAACCTTAAATCACCCGAGTCTGCCTCGTGCGGTGACGTAGAGCGTTTTACCATCCTTGCCTCCGAAGGTACAATTCGCGGGGATGGCAGGAAGCGCGAGTCGGATGAGCTTCTTCCCCTCGCGGGAATGTCCCTGACGTACACTGACTCATCTCGGCCAGGTGTTAGGCCGTCTGCAATCGAGTTTCGTAGACCGTCCTCACCGAAGTCTAGATGGGCAAGCGACTCGGTGTAGGAACATCCGCCACCGTCAATCGTTCATGCAAGGGATTGTAACGTCATGGATTGGATCACAGATCCCCAAACTTGGATCGGCCTTGCGACATTGACGGTGCTGGAAATCGTTCTGGGTATCGACAACGTCGTTTTTCTGGCCATCCTCGCAGCAAAGCTTCCGGTTGATCAACAAAAGAAAGCCAGGCAGGTCGGCCTGACGCTTGCGATGCTGATACGGATCGCTCTACTCTTATCCCTCTCCTGGGTCATTCGATTCTCGACTCCCCTTTTTGGCGTTTGGGGACATGAATTCTCCGGACGCGACTTGATCCTGATTGGAGGAGGGCTCTTCCTACTGGCAAAGAGTACCCACGAAATCCACCAGAAGCTTGAAGGAGATGTCGGCCTCGCGTCTGCTCGAGTTCACGCGAGTTTTGGAAGCGTCATCGTGCAGATTCTACTCCTCGACATTGTTTTCTCGCTCGACTCGATCATCACTGCCATTGGCATGGTCGAACAGATTGGTGTCATGATTGCCGCGGTGATGATCGCTGTGGCATTCATGATGATCTTCGCCGGCAAGATTAGCCGGTTTGTCGAGCGTCACCCGACCGTGAAAATGCTGGCTCTAAGCTTCCTGCTCTTGATCGGGGCGACTCTGGTTGCGGAAGGTTTCCATCAGCATATTTCGAAAGGTTACATCTACTTCGCCATGGCGTTCTCTGTTTTCGTCGAGATATTGAACTTCCGCCTTCGAAAGACGAAAGCCGAACCCGTGAAATTGCATCAGCCCTACACTCCACAATCTTGAAGCGGGCCATGCGCATGAGTTCATTCGTCGGCTACTTCTGACCGATCCCACTCACCAGCATCGGCACGGCATAGATCGTTTTCCGTGCGGTGACGTAGAGAGTCTTGCCGTCTTTGCCACCAAAGGCGCAGTTGGCGGGACCGGCTGGGAAGGTGAGTCGGCCGAGTTTCTTCCCGGCAGGATTAAAGACGTCGATCGCGGAAAACTCAGGCTGGGTGACGTAGACATTCCCTTTGCCATCGACCGTCATGCCGTCGCCCCCCGCTTCGAGCGTGCAGAAGTCGGTTGGGGTGCCGAGCTTTCCGGGTCCATCGACAGGGAATTGCAGCACCTTCTTCGCTCCCATGAGGACGACATAGAGAGTCTTGCCATCAGGAGAGAGGCCGATCCCGTTCGGCAGATCGAGTTCCTCCGCGAGCCGAGTCACCTTCCTGTCCGTGGAGACGTAATAAAGTCCCATCGTTTTTTGCGGCTTGGAGGGGACGCCGTACACCGGGTCGGTGAAATAGAATCCGCCGGTGGCATCGAGCACCAGATCATTCGGCTGATTGAATCGCACTCCCTCATATCCCGTGGCGATGGGCGTGACGGCCCCCGACTTCGGATCGACGGAGATGATCATCCCCGCGCCCCCTTGGCACGCGATGAGCTTTCCCTCGCGATCGACTGCCAGGCCGTTACAAATCTTCGACTTCTCCAAGATGACTCGATTCGACCCGTCCGCGTTCAGTTGATAGATCCGCTGGCGATAGAGGTCAGAGAAGTAAAGGGATCCCTCCGGCCCCGCCACCGGCCCTTCCGTGAAAAGAAAGCCCGTCGCCGCCTCTTTGATTTCGCCCGCCGGCCCCACATCCGGAATGGACGGATCAGCCGTGATCAACGCGAGGGCGAGGTGCAGAAGCAGTTGAAAAGTCATGTTTTCCTCAGAGAAGAGCTTGCGAACTGCTCAACGTCAGGACGATCAATGTTTCTTGCTTGCGTTGAGTCAGGAAGGGACTGATCGTATCCACCGGATTTCATTCGTACAACAGTTTCGGGGAGTCCACGAGTTTTATGGCAGGATTAGGTTCGGCCGTCGTTCTCAACGCACCATCGATCTAAGCTTTTTGCCTTTCGAGATTCTTTCGTCGGATAGAGTCCAGGAGCCACATCACTCCGACTGATTGAGCCTTTGAATTCGGTGTAGTTACAATCGGCGATTCTTGTCAGCGATGCGTGAGGAGCGAATCCCGCAACTGTTACGTAAAGAAGAGATGCCTCGCTCAGGGGTGTGATGTCCCCGGAATAATCACCGCCAATATGCACTTTGGTGGAGGGATGGCCGGTTCGAATTATGCCGGTGAAATCCGATTCCACCCATACTTTTGTAGACCCTGTCGAACGAAGCTCGCCGCAGAATCGACCACCAACGAACACATCACAGAATTTAGAAGCTTCGATGACTGCATCGCGATCCACATCGCCCGTAATGATGATTTCGTTGTGACCACCGACTTCGATTTTCGACGTTAGATTCCCGTGGATATGGATTACCCCACCATCAGGGGCGGATACTCCGTTGGAACAGTTCCCCTCAATGATGACAGAATCGTCCTTGCCAATCAAGAGTGCACCACAGTCACCGTCGAACGTTTTCCATGAAACGTCCTTTTCGTCCTCGCGATGCCAATGTCTGATGGATCGCCAAAATCCCGTATCCATTTCGACATCGGCATGAGCGACGCGAACGATTGTTTTAGTGGAGATGGACATAAGCGTATCCTGTTGGACGCAATACCAGACTTAGTACGTTTTGGAGATAACAATAGTTCCGTTGTATCGTGAGATATGAAGGCGTCAGCCAATGAAATGCAACCGGTTGCTTTTATCCACGACCGTTCATGCCACTTCGTCTGTCCAGACGTTGAACGACTCAAGTTTGTTCACGCCGAAGGTGGTGGTGAGAGCGACATCCGCGGCGTCTCGCCCGCGAGCCATGAGAATGCGACCAATCCGAGGGGTATTATTTCGAGCGTCGAAGGTATGCCATTGCCCACCCAGGAAAACCTCGAACCAGGCGCTGAAGTCCATCGGAGAGGCAGCAGGTGGGACGCCGATATCGCCCAAATAGCCTGTGCAGTATCGAGCAGGGATGTTCAGACATCGGCAGAACGTGATCGCTAGATGCATGTAATCCCGGCAGACGCCGACTCGTTCGTGAAACGCTTCGAGTGCCGTTCGATTTGCGCGCGCTTGCATGTAGTCGAATCGAATGTGGCTGTTCACAAAATCACACACCGATTGCACGAGGGTCCAACCGGCAGGAAGATGGCCGAAGATCGACCATGCCTTATCCCGAAGTTCACCATCGACTTCGCAGTACCGACTGGCTAGGAGAAACAACAACACATCGCTGGGCAAGTCTTGTATCTGATGCTGGAGCGCGTTTGGCGACTGAGGATCAGGAAGGCCGCTGTCTTGAACCAGGGCATTACTCCTGAAGGTAACGGGCCCTGCTGGAACAACCGTTCTTCCGCAGCGATTGCCATAGGTGTCATAGTATTCGGAAACGACAACCGTCGGGCTTATCAAGAATTGTTCGGGCGTTCGAAGGGAGTACGAACGAGAGGGATGAATGTATGGGACGAGTAGAACGGCGGTCGGCTCAGCAAATCGAAAAGCCGCCTCAAACCCCACGCGAATCATCATGAGAATGTAACTCTTAATCGCCCCGACGGGCTCGGTTCACCATTGATGGTTGGCTTCGAGGCTACGTCGCTTTGGCAGGGGAAGCAATGAATCGAAGATTCTCCTGCGACAATTCTTGCAACTTGTCTTGATCTCGATGAGGAGCCGTGTTACAAATAGAATCCGAATTCGGGTTCTGGTCGGAGAGGGTTGGCGTGTCGAGTGATGCGGGTGAATTTCGTTGGGTCAGGCCGCCGGTGCAGGCGAGAAGTCAGGCCTCCCTTTCGCGCATCTTGGATGCGGCCGAAGGGGTAATTGCCGAGCGAGGCTTCGCCGGAGCGACGGTGGCAGACATCGTCAAGCGAGCGAAATCTTCGGTGGGGGTTTTCTACGACCGCTTCCGCGATAAAGAGGCGCTGCTCGACTGTCTTCATGAGCGGTTCTGCATGGAGTCTCGCGCGACGGCGGATAACGCGCTCGATCCGGAACGTTGGCAAGACGCGACGGCGGAGCAGATCCTGACGAAGCTGGTCGGCTTTCTCGTTCAGATCTACCGGGACCATGTCGGCTTGCTTCGTGCTTTCATGGTTCGGTGCGGCTCGGACAAATCCTTTGCCGAGCGAGGCATGAACATTCACGCGTACATTGCGGAGAAGCTCGCGGCTCTGCTCCTCGAACATGCGATGCAAATTCATCATCCGAATCCTTCGCTGGCGATTGAGTTCGGTTTGCGAGCCATTGGAAGCACGCTCGACAACTTCGTGATGTTCGATGAGGCGGACGCGGGGAGTATCACGCTTCAGTCGCCCGAACTGCCAGAAGAGCTGACGCGACTCTTTCTCGCGTATTTAGGAATCATGCCGACGGAGACGAGGCAGAAACATTCCTCCGCCGTGCTGGCCAAAAACTAATCGCGAGCGATGGGACGTGGTGAATCGTCCAAGATTGCCCGAGTTGATGCGAATACAAGTGGCCGTTCGGTTTGCTCATTCTTGAGCGAACCACCATTGAGGCAGTGTGACATTCGTCCTGTGAGAATCAGTGCGAGTCTTGAGTAGAGGTCGGAGACCATTCATGCGATCGATGTGGCATGTTGCTTTGGGTTTGGCCGTCATGGCGGGGACGGTCGATTCCCTTCGAGCCGCGACTGTCGAGTCGGCGACGATCGGGACTAAATCGCCAGAATTCACATTGAAGGACTTCCGCGGAAAGACGGTCAGTCTTTCGGATTTCAAGGATAAGAAACTAATCGTGCTGGCTTTCCTTGGGGTCGAATGCCCGCTCGCCAAGCAATATGCTCCGCGCCTGACGGAGATTGGAAAGAAGTACGAATCGCGCGGGTTACAGATCATCGGCATCGACGCGAATCAACAGGATTCGGTCACCGAGATGAATCACTACGCCCGCATTCATGGCGTTGAGTTCCCACTGCTCAAAGATGTCGGAAACAGTGTGGCAGATGGCCTGAAGGCTGAGCGAACGCCCGAGGTTTATTTGCTCGATCAAGACCGGATCGTTCGTTACCGAGGACGGATCGATGATCAATACGGCTTCAAGACAGGTGGTGGTTACGCGCAGACCAAAGTCCGCACCACGGACTTGACGAACGCAATCGAAGACTTGCTCGCGGATCGCCCTGTTTCTGTCACGACGACGCACGCGGATGGTTGCCGTATCGGCCGAGTTCGTCAGCCAAACGAGAAGTCCGACGTCACCTACACGAAGCAGATCTCTCGGATCTTTCAGAAGCATTGCGAAAACTGTCATCGCCCCGGCGAGATCGGACCGTTCGCTTTGCAGAGCTACGATGAAGCGGCCGGTTGGGCCGAGATGATTGATGAGGTCGTTCGCGATCAGCGGATGCCTCCTTGGCATGCGAGCCCTGATTTCGGTCACTGGGCGAATGACAGCCGATTGTCAGACGAAGAGAAGCGGATCATTCACGAATGGGTGGAGGCAGGGGCGCCAAAGGGGGATCCCAAAGATCTGCCTGAGCCGAAGAAGTTCGTCGATGGTTGGCAGATCGGCGTGCCGGATCAGATCATCTACATGAGGGATGAACCATTCAAGGTCGCGGCCGAAGGTACGATCGATTACCAGTATTTCACGGTCGATCCTGGTTTCAAGGAAGACAAGTGGATTCGCGCTGTCGAGTGTCGACCGGGGAATCGTTCGGTCGTGCATCACATCATCGTCTTCGTTCAGCCACCTGGAGTGCAGGCGCAGATGTTCGAGGGTGGCCCCGCGAACTTATCGCTTCTTCAAGGTGAAGCGCCGGGTATGCCGGCTACCATGCTTCCCGATGGGACGGCGTTCTTCGTTCCCGCCGGTTCGAAACTCCTTTTCCAAATGCACTACACCGCGAACGGTTCTCCGCAAGAGGACCGAAGCTGCGTGGGACTTTGCTTCACTGAAGCTGGCAAGGTGAAGGAAGAGGCACGGACGATGAATGCCGGGAACCCGTTCTTTGAGATTCCCGCTCGCGCCAACAACTTCCCGGTCGATGCCAGCTTCCGCTTCTTTGCGGACACGAAGTTGCTCTCCCTCATGCCGCACATGCACGTGCGAGGGAAGGCATTCAAGTACACGCTCGAGTACCCGGACGGAAAGAGCGAAGTTCTGCTCGACGTGCCGCGCTATGACTTCAATTGGCAGAACACCTACGAATTCGCGGAGCCGAAGATCGCTCCGGCAGGATCGGTGCTGAAGTGCGTCGCCCATTATGACAATTCGTCCGAAAACTTGGCGAATCCCGATCCGAACGTCGCGGTGCGCTGGGGCGAACAGACCTGGGAAGAGATGATGCTCGGGTGGTTCGTCTGCACGATGGATATGAATTCCGCATCCGACGGCGCACGGACGAAGACGTTTAACATGATGGCGGAGAAGGGGGAGATTAAACCCTCGCTCGAAGCCAACATCGCGTTTTTGGGAGCGTTCAAGTCAGATCGTGATTTCCGCCGGTTCGCTCGAACGATGGCGATGTATGTTCCGCAGCTCGATCGCGTATGCGTGAGCACACTGGAAGGAGACAAGCTCGTCTTCCTTCAAGTCTCTCAGCCGCCGATCTGGAATTCGAAGATCGGATCAACGGAATTTCGTGTTCCACGCGAACAATCGACGTTGGCTTGGATTCTGACGGATGACAAGCCGGTGATGAATGGTGCTCTTGCCGCGGTCCAGGGGGAGGACTTCGGGCGACTTTCACTCATCATGAAGAGCAGCTTCCATGTTCCGGCGAAGATTCAAGGGAAGCAGGTTCTCGTGAGCTTCTGGAGCCGTGATGAAAACGGCTTCCCGGAAAAGGCTCAGGAGTTCCTCAAAAAGGTGGCGGCTCAGGCGACGAAGAACGCCAAACTGCCGAGCCCGGCACCAAGCCCTGCGGGCTCAACCGTCAGCACCAAGTAACAGTCCCGTTTTGATCTCTTTGCTCGATCAAGACTGAATGACTTCGGCGGCCTTTTCCAGGTCGGCGAAGTCATTTCTTTTCGACTCGCGAAAGATCGTGAAGTGCCCGGTGTACTCGATCCCACCGAGAACCGGAAGCAACTCACGCCAGCCGACTTCTCCTTCGCCAAGCGCAATCGGGCGAACGCCGGTCGTTGCTAATCCACTTCGAACGACATCGCGGGCGTGGACTCCGACGATGTATTTTCCGAGTCGGTTCACGGCCTCGATCAGATTGATGCCATGAATTACGAGATTGGCCGGGGCAAAGTTGACGGCGAGTCCATGTAACGCGAGTGAATCGAGAAATGCCGCTAGTTCATCCGGCAAGTCATTCATCGTTTGAATCGCGAGGAGGGCACCATTCCTTTCACTGTCCGCCGCGATACGGCGCATGACGTCGACAAAGGCCGCTCGTTGGGGAGAACTTTCGTCTTCGGGAATCTTTCCGATGTGGTTAATGACGACTCCGCAGCCGAGATCATACGCCAGTTGCATGGCGGAGGCGGTCCCTTCAATTCTTGCCTCCAAACGATCGGGATGGTCATAACCGTGCCGAGTCGGAAAGCCGATCGCGAAGAGCTTCAGCTCTGACTGCCTCAGCAAATGCCGGATTTCACGGCGTCCCGTCTGGGAGAGTTCGCGAGGGGAAAGGTCGCCGATTGCATCAAATTCGACCCCATCGGCTCCTAACTTTCCGGCAACCTTCATTGCTTCACGGAACGGAAGACCCAGGGTTTCGAGTCGAATAGCTAGGGGACGGTGCAGCAAGTTCCGTTTCTCCTGTCTCAACCTGATGTTCTGACTTGATTTCCGGCTCGGATTGGGGCACCCTCGCTGGGGTATATTTGTTAAGATCAGGTTTCCATTCGGGTATTCTACGGATGGGCCTACTCGCTGCCGTACCAGGGACGGAAGGGGAATCCCGGTCGGTGGTCGAATTGGGCGGAGCGGCCCACGCTCTGATGACTGATGGATGGTTCGTTTCGGAGGATGGCATGCCGAAATCCCTGCTCGCATTCATGCTTGGTGTGGGACTTTGCGTCAGTTTCGTTTCGATGGATGTTCGCGCAGACGAGGGGAACTCGGCTGGGGCTCCGTCGATTGATCCGGCCAAGATTTCTTCGCTGACGATCGATCCTCCGACGATCACTCTCGACCATGCCCGAGCCGTCAAGCGCGTGTTGGTGACGGCGATGGTGGACGGCAAACCGATCGATGTGACGTCCATGGCGACTTTGGCCAGCTCGAACGAGGCGGTCCTTGCGATTAATGACCTGCACGAAGCCGTTCCGAAGGGAGACGGCTCTGCGGAATTGACCGCAACCCTCGGCATTCAAAAGGGGACGGCGGCGGTCACCGTCGTTCATTCCAAAGATCCGCGGCCCATCAGCTTCCTCAATGAAATCGAACCGGTGATGAGTAAACTCACCTGCAACTCGGGGGGATGCCATGGCAAGGCGGCGGGGCAAAACGGTTTCAAGCTATCCCTCCTCGGTTACCAGCCCGAAGCGGACTACGACTACTTGGTAAAGGAGGGGCGTGGACGCCGACTTTTCCCAGCCGCTCCCGAGCATAGTCTTTTGCTCCGCAAGGCAACCGGTGAGCTTCCGCACGGCGGTGGCAAACGAATGAAGCGAGGCGATCACAGTCATCAGCTCGTTTCGGAATGGATCCGTCAAGGAATGCCCTACGGTGCGAACGATCCGACGGTCACTCGAATTGACATCTTCCCCCCCGAAAAGGTGATGGATCGGCAATCAGCTCAGCATCTGCGCGTGACCGCGACTTATTCGGACGGTCGACAGGAAGATGTGACCCGTCAGGTTCAATTCCAATCGAATGATGATGGAGTCGCGTCCATTGATGAGAAGGCGATGGTCTCCTCGCACGATCGAAGCGGCGAGGCTGCCATTATGGCCCGGTATATGGGACAAGTCGCTGTCTTCCGTGCCTCGGTTCCGCTGGGCAAATCGCTTCCTGAGAAAACCGACTTCGTTGCGGTCAATGGGATCGACGAGAGGACATCGAAGAAGTGGTCAGATCTAGGCATTGTTCCCTCGCGACATTCAACGGACCAAGAGTTTGTCCGCCGCGTTTATGTCGACCTGTGCGGCCGTCTGCCGAAACCATCCGAGGTGACGTCATTCCTCGACTCGAAGGAGCAAAACAAACGAGAAAAGCTCGTCGATCAGTTGCTTGACAGTCCGGACTACGCATCCCACATGGCGATGAAGTGGGGCGCCATTCTTCAAAACAAGCGGTCGGGCAAGCCTGATTACGTCGAGGGGACGCACGCGATGTCCCTTTGGCTCAAGGACGCGTTCTCGCGCGATGTTCCCTATGACCAATTCGTTCGAGCGATCTTAACGGCGAGCGGAACGGCCGAGGATAATCCGCCGGTGACGTGGTATCGGCAGGTCCGAACGCCGATCCAAAACGTCGACAGCGTGACCCAGCTTTTCCTCGGTACGCGCATTCAATGTGCCCAGTGCCATCATCATCCGTTCGAGAAGTGGGGGCAGGACGATTACTTCTCCTTCGCGGCCTTCTTCTCCCGTATTGGGCGAAAGGAATTCGACAAGAGCGCGGTGAATGGGGAAGGGACCGAAGCGGTATTCGTTCAGCGGTCAGGCGAAGTAAAAAGTCCGGTAACGGGCAAAGTGATGAAGCCGGCCGGACTCGGTGCCAAGCCGGTCGATGTTCCCGCCGGGGGGGATCCTCGTGCGGCGCTCGTTGACTGGATGACGTCCGCTGACAATCCATTCTTTGCACGCGCTCTTGTGAACCGAATCTGGGGACACTTCTTCAGCCGGGGCATCGTCGAGCCGATCGACGATATGCGCGT
Source organism: bacterium (assembly GCA_019748235.1). Classification (GTDB taxonomy): domain Bacteria; phylum Planctomycetota; class Planctomycetia; order Kolteriales; family Kolteriaceae; genus JAIEPU01. Next base: position 47,686 of record JAIEPU010000075.1, on the reverse strand, counting down.
GACGAATCCCCCCACGAATCCCGAACTCCTCGATTGGCTTAGCAAAGACTTCGTAACGAGCGGTTACAGCATCAAGCATCTCGTCAAGTCGATCGTCATGTCGTCAACCTATCAGCTTGCCAGCGAGCCGAACGATTTCAACAAGCAGGACACGCAGAACTTTGCCCGGTACTATCCGAAGCGATTGCCTGCGGAAGTTCTACTTGATTCGATCGACACGGTGACCGAAGTGAAGACCGTGTTCAACTTCCCGGACGAGATGCGAGCGGTCGATTTACCCGACGAGAACGTCGGTTCCTACTTCCTCGATATTTTCGGGCGTCCGCAACGACAGAGTTCGTGCGAATGCGAGCGTACCGACGATGCGAATTTGAGCCAGGCTTTGCATCTTTTGAATTCGAAGGACATTCAAACGAAGTTGGTCGATGAGAAGGGGCGGGCCTCGAAGCTTGCCGCCGATGCTCGGCCTGATGCGGATAAGATTCGCGATTTGTATGTTTCCTTCTTCGCTCGTCCGCCGCGCGAAGAGGAACTGAAGGTTGCGACCGACTACTTGAATAGCAAACCGGATAAGAAGTCGGCCTATCAGAATCTGATCTGGGCCCTCATCAATACCAAGGAGTTCCAGTTCAATATTTGATCGGCGATCTCATCGCGACGGATGCTTCATGAGTCCGTCGCAGGTTGACGAAAGCAACACGCGAAGCCAGCCGTTCCTCAACAGGACCGCTGGCTTTGTGTATTGAGGGTTGATATGGGTATGCTTCTCCCAGATTTTATTGGAAGGGTGGTCCAGACAACTTGTTGTCCGGATGCCGAAGGCACAAGAGGGAATGCTGTTTCGAGGTAGTATCTGACGTATTCAATGTCGTTGGATGCAGCAGTCGTACGGCCCTCTTGTTGCTTCGCAACCCCGACAACGAGTTGTCGGGGCCACCCAAAGACTGCTCAACATCCGAATGGCTAGAATTGTGTATTGATCGAAGGTGTGTGGGTATGCTACTTGCGAATGTGATCTTTCCGGCCTTCGCATCCGTCTATATTCTTGAGTTGAACTTCTGGAAAGTGAGCCTTTTGGCCTTCACGATTGAAGTCTCTACCGTTTACTTCTTCCTGACGAATATCGATTGGCGAGATGTGGCCAGCGTCGTTCTAATCGCAAACTTGATCTCCACAATCGTCGGTTTCTTCTTGATGCATCTCTTGCCGCACGGTATCGAAGCATCACCTAATGGAATGCCACAGTATGCACCAATTGCACGTACGTATGCCCTTGCGGGATTCCCCGTCGCATGCCTGCTCAGTATCCTCATTGAGACAGTAACGGCAAAATTATTGATTTCAGATTTTCGGCTCATTGTCTTGCTGAAGGCGTTCACCCTGGCGAATCTCGCCAGCTACTTGCTAATACTCGCGACGGTGTTCCTCTTTGCTCCCCATCGCGTGCTTTAACTTTCTCGCCGCATCAAAGACGAAATACTTGACTCCATCTTTGAACGATGATTGCCCGACGGGTGTCGGTTTGAGGCCTGCCTTGCGAAGACGATGATTGACGCGATAGAGAATTTCGCGGCGATCGGATTCATGCGTGCGAAACGTGACGCTAAACGAGATCGACACATTCGGGCCGTTCTCGACCCAGTGAGGCATGGTGACGGGGAAGTGAAGCCCGTCTCCTGGATTCAATTCAAAGATGCGAGCCTTCTTCCCCTCTTCATCACGGCATGGAAGATTGCGCGTCCCGCCGGCGTAGAAGAGCTCGAGCTCTTCCTCGGTCAGAAGTTCGGGATCATTCATCGGGAACATGCGGACCCGCTTCAGGCCCCGAATCTGCAACAAGAAGTTGCACTCCGGGTCGATGTGAAACGGTGTTACCGCGCCGGGTGAAGAAATGAAGACGAACGCTTCGCGGCCCCGCATGTCAGGAATCAATGAGAGCATCGGGTCAAGGCATTCGCCAAGTAGCCGGTGATAGTCGGGATCTTGCTCGACATTCTTGAGCACCATCCACGATCGGCACTCCTCGATTCGGCGAATCGTCTCTTCGACCGAGAGTCCTGTTCGAGGTGTGTTCGTGGGATCGAGAGTGATCGGTACGTTCCCCGCGTTGTATTCGACACGATCAGCGGGAAGAGACTTTGAAAGTTCAATCAGTCGCGGCAACTCGAAGAGGGGATGATCAGAAAGGTGATGCTTGACGATGAATGGCGCGTGATTGAATTCACGTTTGAATTCTTCTCGATCGAATGTGATCGCTTCACGTTGCTTTTCTCGTGTCATGGTGGCAGGCATCACCTACTCCTATCGATCATTTCGCCAAGGAAAGAAGTTGTCCTTAGCTTCTTCTAACGATAGCTCGTTTTAACACAGAGAGGAGGGGAAGAAGAATTGTCACAGCGGTTCCGATGGGGCGAATCGGCACGACCCAACTTTGAATAAGCCGCTTTTCTTGCCAAAGGTGATCGATCATCGGGTGTTCTGGATCGGCACACGAGTCCATGAAATCAAGATTAGGCTCCGCATGAAACCGGCGAATATTGTCGATTTCAAGCTGCACGCCGGGGGAGTAACGAGACTTCTCCTCCAGAAATGCGATCTTGAAGGCGAACGAGGCAGGGGGAGCCAAGAAGTTACACTTCGCCGCCACTAGTGTTTCGCCGACGCGAAGAAAGTGGATTCGAAGGCGACCTTTTTCGAAGAGACTTCGGCACGCTGCCACGAAGAAGGACCGGTCGTCCGGGCTGCAATCAATCGCAGTTCCGCTGGTATGCTTCCAACCCGAATTCTCGAGATTGAGGAACTCCTCGATCGCCGAATCTAAATCACCACTCGGCCCCAATGACTCGAATCGGATCGGACCTTCATCGCCAAGTCGTCTTTCGAGTCGTCTTAGTTCCTTGAGTCGGCCATTTGAGATACTCGTTCGAAGGTAAGTATCGTCGCTCGTGGCCCGCCGCATGAATGCTCGCCCATACACGCCCGTGATCCAGGGACGAAGACCTCGGCGGTGGAATTCATCCGCAAGCAACGTGTGATAAGGCCCCTCTCCCGATTGTTCGGCTAAGTCGATGATGGGCGCCTTCGCTTCCTTGAACAGCCAATCGACAAACGTGGTCAGGGTCTGAGCCGCCGCCCCGTCACGGAGTAATGGTGTTCGCAGGAAACAGTAGTCATGCTTGATGAGTTGCAGGTTTCGAATGGGAATGCCGCGCAGCCGGCGTTTTTCGACGAGCGGAAAGAATCCGCACCACTCGGGCTCCTGATTCGGAGCACTTCGCTTGCGTGACTTAATGACGACAAATTTTCGAGTCCCCGCTGGTCTCAAATATTGGAGAGCAGGCAATAGCAGATCAGAGGAGTAAAAAACATTTCGATCAATCGCGTTCTCGAACAGGTCGTCCCAGGCTTGTCGTTCGGATCGGAGAGCGTCCAAGTCTCTGATGATCTCGACGAAGTATTCGCGTGCGTCGAGAGGATTGAAGACATCTCTCGGAAGCGGTCCTGGGATCGTTTGATTTCGGGTGATGAACGGGTCGGCCGTCGATTCGTGGTTTAAGATCCGCACCGACTCGATGCGTTGTTTCGAAATAGGGACTGCATCGCCCGGTGCCGGGGATTCGGTGCCGGCAGATATCAAGGGGTCGAAGCTCATGAGTGCCGACGGCTTCCATTTTCAAAGTGACGAGATGCCATTGCGATCGCGCGCGTTATTGAGCAAGGAACCGGAATTGCCTCAAAACTACTGGCGAGAATGGAGTTGTTCAAGGAATCGTTAAAGTATACGCCAGAAGAAATAGGTGATCTCGATCAGAATGCGCGGCGAGCGGCAAATTTCGCGATCTGATGAAGCCGGTCTTTGGCAGTACTCGGCGGCAAGCATTCCAGTTGGTTCGCGGCAGCTTCGGCGTACTGTTCCGCGATCGATTGGCTGAAGTTAATCGCATCCGTGGATTTTAGCCAAGTGAGCAATTCGCGCCGGCGATCGGTCGAGTCTTCGAAGAGCTGTCGAAGCTTGTCAACCTGTTCCGGAGTGCTGCTTTCTCGAAGTCGAATAAGCGGCAGCGTCATCTTTCGTTTGACCCAATCCGTGCCGATCGATTTGCCGGTCGACGTTGGCTCACCGATGAGGTCGAGAATATCGTCGGCAATCTGGAACGCGATTCCGAGATTGCGACCGTACGATGCTAGCGCTTGAATGACCTCCGGATCGCTTCCCGCGAATTTAGCTCCGAGCAGGCATCCACAGGAAATGAGCTCAGCGGTCTTTCCTGCGACGATCCGAATGTATTCGTCCGTCGATAACTCGAAATAACCCCGGCGTGAGATTTGGAGCAGTTCCCCCTCACAAGTTTGATTCGTCGCCTGGCCGATGATTCGGCACCCCTCGACCGTATCGAGTGTGGCAGCGAGGTAGTAGGCTTGCGAGAAAAGATAATCTCCCAGCAGCACCCCGGCTTCGGTTCCCCATTCCGCGTGAACGGTGGTGACGTGACGCCGTGTATCCGCTTCATCGAGCAAATCGTCGTGCACCAGGGTGGCGGCGTGGATCATTTCGATGACAGCACCAAGCACGTAATGCTCGCGGTGGACCTTGCCGCATGCATGGGCCGTCAGAAGAAGTAGGGCGGGGCGAATTCGCTTTCCCTGGTAAAGACGAACCCGCGCCGTCAATTCATCGATGAAACTGACCTGTGAACGAAGTTGCTCACGCAAGATGCGATCGACCTCGACCAGATCGGCCTCGATCGGCGAATAAAGTGTCGCAAGCCCCTCGCGAGGCGGATTCGTTCGGACCGCGCTCATGGATACTCCCGTGCTGAAGGATTATTGTGCGGAAGTGCGAATGAAGTGGCCGCTTTGCCCTCCTGATTTCTCCTCGAGTTGGATATCCGTGATCCGCATTTCCCGATCCACTCCCTTGCACATGTCGTAAACCGTCAAGCAGACGGTAGCTACGGCGGTTAACGCCTCCATTTCCACCCCCGTTTTCGCATCAACTTGACAGTCGACCGTGACAAACAACTCAGAGTCCCCGTGGGGAGTAATGTCGATTTTGACGCTGGTGAGCGGCAATGAATGGCACAGGGGGATGATTTCGCTCGTCCGTTTCGCGGCCATGATGCCTGCCAGTCGAGCGACCTCACGCACGTCTCCTTTAGACGCCTTTCGATCGACGATCATTTGAAGAGTCGCGGGGTTCATCAAAATTCGGCCCGTGGCTCGTGCTTGGCGCCGAGTAACCTCTTTATGGCTGATGTCGACCATGCGGCTCGCGCCTGCATCGTCGAAGTGAGTGAACTCCCCCATGTCATGACCCCTCTTCCCGAATCGTCGTTCGCGGGTTCTTCGGAACGGCGGTTCGCATCCGTTCTGTAAGAGGACCATCTTACTCCATTATTGTGTGAGTTCGGGGGCGTGCTGGTACTGCGACACTTATGCCCCTTAGGAGGATGGGCGCTCGTAGCCAGATTTCCTCAGATGATTGTAGGTCCAATCCATTTCCCAGGTCTGAAACGAGCATTCCCTGTTTCCACGTATGTACAATGGGCTCGAAGTCGTCTCTTTGCTCCGTGCTCTTCGAATGGGGAGGACGGGCAGACGGAACTTGCGAGGTTCGGCAAGAGAGTGACTAGTCATTGAACAATGTTTTGTCGTCGCCCGGAACGCTGAAGGAGCATGTATGTCTGTGGTGAGTACTTTCGTGTGGGCAACATTTTTATTTGTCTCGGGGGCGACTGCCAACGGGGAAGAGCTGTCTCCCGAATTGAAGTCGAAGGCGGATCAGCTCATGCTGAGGGCGGTCGAGTATTACCGCTCGGTCCAGGCGGAAGATGGGAGCTTCGGCGAAGGTGATTATGCTCCGGCAATGACCGCGCTAGCTATTACCGGTATTCTCCGAAGTGGACAGGCGCCACTGACTGATCCCGCGGTCAGGAAGGGACTTTCATTTCTCGAAAAGTTTATTCAGAAGGATGGGGGTATCTACGTCCCTGGTAGCAACAACCGGAACTACCCGACGGCCATCGCGCTCCTTGCCTTCGTGCAGGCGAATAAAGATCATCATTATGACGACGTGATCAAGAACGCGGCCGAGTATCTGAAGTCTGATCAATGGGACGAGAAGGAGGGGATCGATCAATCAAACCCAAGATTCGGCGGCACGGGATACGGCGGCCCCTCGAAAACTCGGCCTGACCTCTCCAACACTGCGTATTTCCTGGAAGCCCTCGAAGCGGCGGGCGTGCCAAAGGATGATCCGGCCTACAAGCGAGCGCTGATCTTCGTCACTCGATGCCAGAATCTGAGCGGCGAAGGGGCGAATGATCTGCCCAATGCAAAGTTGATTGACGACGGAGGCTTCTACTACACCCCCGCTCAGGCGGACTATAATCCAGCCGGTTTTGAGGCGAATGGCGGACTTCGTTCCTATGCCAGCATGACTTATGCGGGACTGAAGAGCTTCATTCATGCCGGATTGAATAAAGATGATCGGCGGGTGAAGGCCGCCGAAGAGTGGATCAAAAAGCATTACACATTGACCGAGAACCCAGGCATGGGGCAGGCAGGACTCTTCTACTACTACCACACCTTCGCCAAGGCTCTCGACATCTTGGCGGTGGAAGAGTTTCAAGCGGCAGATGGATCATCTCACGATTGGCGAAAAGATCTCATCAACGCTCTCGCCGAAAAGCAGTCAAAGGACGGAAGCTGGACGAATCCTGAAAAGAGATGGATGGAGTCGGATGGCCGATTGACCACCGCTTACGGACTCTTAGCACTTAGCCACGCGACGAAGTAACTGTTTGGCATCTCCGATTTCTGAAGATCAAACCCGCTCTTGGAGATTGTCTCTTAGAGCGGGTTTTTCTTTGGGAGACGACGAGCAATATCAGTCGAGCCGATCATACGTTTCGCTTGCGCGCCAGAAGCAAGCATAGGCCACTGAGTGATGCACCGATGAGAAGGACCGAGCTGACTTCAGGCACACTGACGGTCGCACTGCCAGTGAAGGTGATGGTCGTCGGGAGGGTCAGGCTTCCGGAATGATCGTGGTGGCGACCAAGAAACCACTGTAGTTAATGAGGTTTTAGCGCTATCGGTGTCCATGTTGCTCAAGCGGTGAGGCCCGGATATGGATCGCCGCCGAAAGGATTGGCTCCGATGTGTAAGGTGGGAACCCGCATCGGAGACTGCATTGTCGACATCGGTGTGTCCGGGAATCAACTGAATCGCTTGCGCAAATGGAAACGACTTCAAGAAACGAACTTAGCCAGCTCGAAAGCTGGCTAAGTCGGAAGATCGATATCGATCAGTCGAAATTCATTAGGCCGAACGACGACGACGAGCGATCACGCCGAGACCGAGGACCGATGCTCCGATGAGAGCAACCGAGCTAACCTCAGGAACGCTGACAGTCGTGCTGCCAGTGATCGTGATGGTCGTCGGGAGGGTCAGGGTTCCCGAGATGATCGTGGTGGCGATCGAGAAACCGTTGTAGTTGATGAAGGTCTCAGCACCATCGGTGTCGATGTTGCTCACGCCCGTCAGGCCCGGGGTGTTCTGGCTGTGCGGATCGGTGTCGGTGTCCGAAGCAGCCTGATTGATGTCGGCATAGCCCGGAATCGGAGAGGTCAGGCCTGAGAAGTCCTGAGTTACCGGAGAAGCGTTGAAATCGAGCGACGTATTGATTGCCTGACCGAGAACCGTTCCGACGAGCGAGATCGTTCCGGCGTTGATGTTGAGCGAACCGGTATTCGCATTGGTGATGCTGAAGTTGTTGTTCGTGACTGCGATGGGGCCACCACTGAAGGTGAACTGCACGCCCGTGCCCGTCGCGACGACCGAACCAAGGAAGCCGAGCGAGACGTTGTACGAGAAGTTCTGCAGGGTGAGTGTCCCGCCGTCGAAGTACAACGAACCATTTCCGTTGGCATCGAGATTTTTGTCGACAACAAGGAATGAACCAGGGAGCAGGTTGGTCGTCGGAATGACCGCATTGGCGAGACCCGCGAGATTGATCGCCAAGCCAAGACCACTGGTGTTCGGGGTAACCATGCTGCCAGGAGCAGAATAGGAACCCGCCGTGTATTCGGTGTAGATTTCAGCATTCGCCGAGGTGGCGAAAACAGAAAGGGAAAGGGCAGCAACGAGAGCCTTAAGACTCGAACGCATATCAAGAACCTCCTCTTGTCCCGAACGGGAAAGCAATGAATTTGCTACGCTTATCGATTCGGGAGTCCCAATGCGAGAATTGCGTTGGCTGGGATCCGAATTGACTAAGCCACACTGTGCTTCAGCGACCCCTATGATAATTGGGTTCGAACTGATTGAAAGAGAAAAAAGGAAAAATCTTCCTGTTATGCAGGTTTCTCTTTCGAGTGCGGCTTCTGGCGTGAGAAGTTTCTTGTTGCTACGTTGAGTGAGCCCTCCGCAGAAAAGACTGGAGAAAACTACTTAGAGCACTCTTTCACTTCGCCTTCATTCCGTCGTTTCGGATTCGGGCATCTGATTTTGAAGATTCCTTGTCGAATCCTCTGATTGTTGTCTCCTGAGCACCCTTCACTCGATTTTCGAGTCGGAAGCCATCCATGGCTAACCTTGCGGCTAGCCATGGATGATTCGCAATGCCAAATTAGGCCGAGCGACGGCGGCGAGCGATCACGCCGAGACCGAGGACCGATGCTCCGATGAGAGCAACCGAGCTAACCTCAGGAACGCTGACAGTCGTGCTGCCAGTGATCGTGATGGTCGTCGGGAGGGTCAGGGTGCCCGAGATGATCGTCGTGGCGATCGAGAAGCCGTTGTAGTTGATGAAGGTTTCGGCACCATCGGTGTCGATGTTGCTGAAGCCGGTTAGACCCGGATCAGGAACGCCACCGAGGACGTTGTAGCCCGTGTGGGGAAGGCCAGCGCCATCGAGATCGGTGCCGGTTCCATCCGCATCCGCACGACCTGGGATCGGAGCAGTGAGGCCTGAGAAAGCCTGCACGACCGGTGAGGTATTGAAGTCGAGCGACGTATTGATTGCCTGACCGAGAACCGTACCAACGAGAGAAATGCTACCAGTGTTAATGGTAAGCGATCCGGGTACTGCATTGGTAATGCTGTAGTTGTTGTTGGTGACGCTGATCGGACCACCGGAGAAGGTGAAGCCGACATTGTTACCCGTCGCAACGACCGAGCCGAGGAATCCGAGCGACACGTTCTGAACGAAGTTGTTCAGGGTGAGCTGGCCACCGTTGAAGTAGAGCGTGCCGGTGCCGGACGCATCGAGGTTCTTGTCGATGATAAGGTAAGAGCCCGGGACGGTCGTAACGGGAGTGATGACCGCATTGGCAATGCCAGCGAGGTTGATCGAAAGGCCGAGCGAGCTGGTGCTCGAGGTCAGCGTGCCGGTTCCGAGGGGAAGGTTGGTTCCCTTGACATACTCGGTGTAAATCTCAGCATTGGCCGAGCCGGCGAAAACAGAGAGAGCAAGGGCAGAAAGAACTGCCTTAAGACTCAAACGCATACCAGAAACCTCCTCTTCCCGAACGGGAACGCATTGAATTTGCTTTGCTGACCGCCGCAGTGACCCCAAATGCGAGAATTGCTTTGAATGGGGGCTGACAATGGTCAAGCCACACTTTGCTTCAGCGAGGGCTATGGTACATGACATATGCAGAAATAAAAGGAAAAAACGTCAAAATCCTCTAGTTGTCGTGAAATCAGATTGTTGACGAGTGATTTGTAAGTCATTTGAAGATATGTTGTTACGCGTGAATTGAAATCCGGTAAAAAAATGTCAGAAAAAGTATTGTGACGATTTTTACATCGAAGATCTTCGGCGTACGCCGATCGTATTAGGTGTTTTCCCTCGGTTTTTTCCCGGAATGCAAAGATGGAAGAGGGATGCGAGTCATCTCACACATCGATCACCTTGCGATCAAATCGAACGTCAAAATGGGGCTCGGGGCACGAGATTTGCGCATGATTTGACGTATCGAATGACGCGAATGGCATTTCCTGAATGATGCGGCGGTCCGATGGACTTCAACCGGAGGGAAACCGTCTCATCTGACTTCCCCTCGTTTTCAACGAGGTGTTTGTGGCATGGCGATCGTTGACTCTCCGACGATGAATGGCTTGCGATCGGCGTAAAGTCCCAATCGGCGGCTAATTTCCTCTTCGAGCCGACTGTTTCTCTCGCGTTGTGCGTTCAGCTTTGCCTCGTTGGCTGTCGTGATGGCACTCGCGAAATCGCCCGTCGCTGCCTGAGCGGCCGCTAAAATGTCGAGTTGCGAAGCGGTAGGTGCCTTTGTTCGACTGACGATACGCTGAATGATTCGTAACGCCTCGTCCGGCTTTCGATCCTCACTATTCGTTGCGGTAGCCAAAACCCAGGCTAACCGTGCATCGGCAAGGTCGGTATTGCCTGGGAAGTGGCCGACGATGAATCGATATCGCTTGATTGCATCCTTGAATTCACCCGCTTGTTCAAATACCTGCGCCTCAATGAATTCACCTTCCGCACGCGAGGGCTTTTTTCCATTCACTTCTTCGAAGAGTTTCAGTCCCTCCGCGCCGTTGCCGGTCAGGATGAGGAGCCGCGCCTGTCGAAGCTTCAGTGATCGATCATCTGGTTTGATCGTTCTCAGCTCTTTGATCGGAGCGATCGCGTCTTTGTATCGCCGCAGATGCTGAAGGATGAGAACTTTGAATTCCAGGGCGTTGCTGTAATCGGGTTTGATAGCGAGAACTTGGTCAAGGGTTTTGAGCGCTTCGTCGTAACGGCCCAGCGAGGCGTTGCAGCCGGCGTAATTGAGGTAGGCGGGCAAGTAATCCCAGGCTTGTGTGAAGAGATCCTTGGCATCGCGCATCGCCCCCTCGAAATCGCCACGGTCGCTTCTCGCTTTCGAGCGATTCATGAGCGCTGCTGGGCTCCGACGATTATGGACGATCGTATTGGTGAACAGGGCTTCGTCATTTCGCCAGACTTGTGACTGTTTCCAGGAAAGTCCCGCCAGCACGATAAGTGGAATGATGACAATCGCCTTGAAAACCGGTCGATGGAGCCACTGAATGATAAATGCCGCCGCGAGCGCGGGAGCGATCAGCGCCGGGGCGACATAACGATCAGCGACCGTGGAATATCCCTGAAACGCGAATGGTATGAGGCCCAGATTTGGAAGAAGTGCGGCGAGAAAGAGGCACAGAATTCCAAGCGTGCGCCATTGGCGAAAGTAAGCGAGGGCGATGAGTATCGCGCCGATCACGCCAAAGCCAATCGCTCCCACCAATTCCGGCTGAGAGGTGTTCTTCAGGACGGCAACGGGCGTTCTGCCATAGTCGATAAGGAGTGGATAGGGGATGATGAGTTTCTGCCCATAGAAAACAAGCGCATCGACCGCTAAGTAGGGTCGTTTGAGTACGTCGACTTGAATGAGTTCCGCCGTGCTTTGCACGCGCTTCATGACGAGGATCATGGCAATTGCGATGATGATCCAGGGAGCGATTCGCTTCGCCACCTGGAGAATCGGTTGCCGGAGAAGGAAAAGGTCGATCGTCGCCGCAAGACAGGGAATCGCAACGGCCCAGGGTTTGCCGAGAAGGGCGGCGATGAACAAGAGGGTTGAGCATCCATAGAGATAGAGACGTCTGGAGGACCGCTCTTCGCGAACGGAGTCCACATAAACACCCATCGCCCACATTCCAAAGAACGTAGCGATCAATCCTTTGTTCTCGCTGATCCAAGTTGCCGATTCCACTTGAAGAGGATGCACGGCAAAGACAAGCGCGCCGATCAATGCCGCGGTTCGGTCCGTTACTAATCGAGAGATAAGCCGATAAACCTGGTAGCAACATGCGAGGAAAACAAGAACGGTGCCGAGGTGGTAAACACTTGGTGAAAGAGCTTGACTCCCACCCTCGTTAGCAGCGATCGCTCGGGCCGGTACGCTTTCGAGCATCCAAAACGTGTAAGTCATCGGCATGAAGAGTTCGAGATAAGGAGCGGTCCAGATCTTGATGAGGCTGTCAGAACCTGGATGCGTCACGAGTGGATTCTTCGTGACATGTTCGTGGTCGTCCCAGATCGTGAACTCGAATTGGAGCGACGAACCGTAGATCAAAAAAACGGTAAGGGCTAGGATGAGGAAGGCCCAAAGGTCCGCCTTTGAGCCGCCGGAGCTACGTTGATCGGTCTGCGTGGAATTGCTCATCGTGTCGCCCCGTCGTCCCATCATCTTCGGAGGAATTTCGAATTCATCACCTTGGGGAGCGATGCCATGCCACCCGCCCTTAGGCGCGGCTCGAATCGGCACGATCAGTCACTGATTCTCGCCGTTGATCTCATCTGCTGGCGTTAGGCATCATCAATTTTGGAGGCGGAACGATATACGGCTTCTGTTTTTCGTACAGTTCGAGCCGTGACTGAATGGCGGCCGCCAGTTCCATGTTCTTCGCCTGTTGGGCCGCGAGTTTGGCATCGGTGGCCGCCACGATTGCCTCCGCAAAGTTCCCGGCGGATGCCTGCGCCGCCGCTAGAATGTCGAGCTGAAGCGCATTTTGGGACGTCGCACGCGAGACGATCCGTTTCATGATCCGGACGGATTCTTCAGGCCTGCGATCTTCGCTCTTCGTCGCCGTCGCGAGCACCCAAGCCAATCGCATTTCCGCAGGTTCGGTATTCCCAGGGAAATGGCTAACGATAAAGCGGTATCGTTTGATCGCATCGGCGAATTCGTTGGCTTGCTCGAAGACTTGTGCCTCGACGAATTCGCGCTCCGCCCTTGATAGTTTTTTTCCATTGGCCTCTTCGAATAGCTTTAGTCCTTCATCCGTCCTTCCGGCGAGAATCAGCAATCTTGCATGGCGAAGTTTAAGTGAGCGATTTTCCCCGGCAGTCTTCCGCCATTCGGCGACCGGCTGGATCGCCTCGTCGTAGCGGTGCATCGATTGAAGAATCAGGACCTTGAATTCGAGGGCTGGTAGATCGTCCGGCTTCATCGCTAAGACTTGGTCGACGGCTTTCAACGCCTCATCGTTTCTACCAAGCGCCACATTGCACTGAGCATAGTTCATGTATGCCTGCAGCAGTTCGGGCGAGTGGGTCATTGCCTCCTTCGCATCGCGAAGGGCAGCCTCGTAGTCTCCCTTTTCGATGTATGTCTTGGAACGATTGATCAGACCTGCGGGGCTCGTCGGATTGTGCTTGATCGTGTGGGCGAATAGCGTTTCGTTTCCGCGCCATACTTGCGTTTGAAAGAACGACATGACGGCGAAAACAGCGATTGGGACGGCCAACAATGCTTTTAGCCCTGGGCGACACAGCCATTGGGCCAGGAATGCCCACGCCAGCGCCGGAGCGATGAGGGAAGGGGCTCCATATCGATCGGCCACGGTGGAATAACGCTGAAAGGCAAACGGCATGAGGCCAAGATTGGGCAGGAGGGCGGCGAAAAAGAGAGCGACGATTCCCAGTAGGGTCCATTGGCGACTGACCGCGAGCAGAAGGAGAACGATTCCGACGGACGCCAACCCGATCGCTCCAAGAAGTTCGGGCGATGAAGTCTGCTGCAAGACGGCAATGGGATGATGGCCGTAGTCGATCATGAGCGGATAAGGAACGATGATCTTTTGAAGATAAAAAATGATCGCGTCGCTCGCGATGTAAGGGCGTTTGATCAACGGGAGGGTGATGGAGTGAGCTGTCGGTTGCACCTGTTGCGTGATGAGGATCATTCCGATGGCGATCAGAATCCACGGCGTGACCCGTTTCAAAATGCTGACGATCGGCTGCCGCAAGAAGCAGAGGTCGATAACGGCAGCCATGACTGGTATCGCCGCCGCCCAGGGCTTACCGAACAAGGCTAAGAGGTAGAGCACGCTGGACAGGGCATAGAGCCGATATCCATCGCGCGTGTTGCCCGCCCGAACGGCATCGATGTAATAACCAATCGCCCATAATCCGAAAAAGGTCGCGATGAGCCCTTTGTTCTCGCTGATCCAGCTCGCGGACTCCGCTTGCAGTGGATGCACGGCGAAGAATAGGGCCCCTAAGAGCGCGGCCCATGTATCCGGGACGAGCCTTCGAATCAGTCGATAGGCTTGAAAGCAACAACCGAAGTAAAGAAGAAACGTTCCGAGGTGATAGACCCAAGGAGCGAAGCCCGAGGGGGTGTCCGTCCCGGGGATCGCCGGGACGGATCGGGACGGAATGCCCTCAATGATCCAGAGGGAGTAAGTCATTGGCATATAGATCTGAAAAAATGGCTCGGTCCAGGCTTGAACCAACCCCTGGTAGCTCGGATTAATCACCGCCGGGTTCTTCACCACCAGGTCGATGTCATCCCAGTGAGTGAAGTTGTACGTGATGGAAATGCCGAAAACGAGCGTCACCACGAAGGCAATCACCAAGTAGGGCCAACGGGGGGGCTGAGCTTGGGCAGTATCCACATTTTGGGTGACGGTTGTCTCGTTCATCTTCCTCTCTGCCGAGGCTCCGCTTTCCTAAGTTCTTCCATACCACCCTGTCATTAGGGTCCCACGTTTTGAGTCGGCCCCTTCCGCCCGAGCAGCTTCAGCACGACGGCATGCTTCGGGTCGAGTTCCAAGATTCGGTAGAGCTGGCTTTTGGCCTGTATGTCTTGTTTCGACCTTCCCAACAAGACAGCGAACTGGAGCATGGCGTCGATGTTGTACGGCCAGAGTTGTAGCGCCGTCGTCAGCTCTTTGATCCCTTGGTCTGAAGTCAGTTGACCAGTTCGGACGGCCGCTTCGATATTCGCGCCTCTCAAACGAGAAGCCTGAACCGCCTTAGGCCATTGGAACAGACGGTTGAATTTCAGCTCATCGGCTTTGTTTCCCTGTTTCATTCCTTGAACCAATTCATGGGCGAGCCGCACCTCTTGATTGTCGTGTGGCAATTTCGAGAGGATATCGAGAGATTCATCGAAGTGCCCCGCGCGTGCGTGGGTGATGGCGAGTGCCAGAGCTGTCAGCAATGAGGGCTGCACCTTCTGTGCTTCGGCGAGTAGTTTGATCGCCTCTGGATACTTACCGTCCGCCGCCGCGAAGAGGCCGAGCTGGTACTTGCTACTCGGTTCATGGGGCAAGGATTTCAGCGTTGCTTCAAATTCCCTTGATGCCTCGTCGAGTTTGTTCTGGCAGAGAAGCACGGTTCCGTAGTTGAGATGATGCGTTCCAGGGGCATATTGGGATGCAACCGCCAACGCGAAACATTGCTCGGCCTCATCCCACCGGTGTTTAGAGAATTCAGCATATCCGAGCACGGCGTTGGCCTGATGATTCGTCGGATCGAACTGTAGCGCATGGCGGGCGAGAGTTTCGCTGTCACGCCAGGTATTGACTTGCTGACGGCTCAATACGCCCAACACGAGAATGACGGCGACTCCGAAAGCACCAAACACCGTTCCTTGGCCCTTGTAGAGGGAGGGCAAAAGGGCAATGCTCCAAACCACCATCAGGAAGATGCCGATGAGGGGGAAATAGGTGTATCGGTCAGCGTATGCCTGGAAACCGACTTGAATGATTCCAATGACCGGACTCAGGGAAATGAGATACCAAAACCATCCCACGAAAAAGAATGGCGCCCGTCGAACGAGAGCAAGTGACAGAACCGTCACCGTGACGAGAATGGCTGCACTGACGGCGATCGTGCGGGAATCGTAACCGTCATTGGGATACGGATAGAAGAAATAGAGCTGCAACGGCGCAAACGTCTTTTCGATGTATGCGACATATCCGACGATCGAGTTGCCGACTCGTTCCTGCCATGAGAATGACGCATGCTGCGCGGAGAATTCTTTGGTCTGCAATTGAATGATCACCAGCGACGCCACTGCTGAAAGAGCAAGAATCGGAACCTTTTCAACGACGGCTCGAAGAGGTGTTACCGGCGGAAAACCGGCATCTGTTCCAGCTTGGAACAGTGTTTTTCCCATTCTTCGGAGAGGCCAGTAGTCGAGCAGCAGAAGCAGAACGGGAAGGGTGACGTACATCTGCTTCGATAGCAGGCTGAGTACGAACAGTCCCAGGACCGTGCCGTATTTCGAGGCGGTCCTGTGACGTGCGAAATCAATGTACGCGAGAATCGCCGCTAGGATGAAGAACGTGCTGAGCGTATCCTTCCGTTCACTCACCCAGGCGACGCTTTCCACGTGAAGCGGGTGAATCGCGAACAGCGCGCCGACAAAAAGGCTCGGCCAGTAACGACCCGTTCCACGCCAGAAGATCGCGATGACGAGGACGGTGTTCGCGAGATGGAGGAGGAGATTGGTAAGCTTATATCCCCACGGCCGATTGCCGAAGATTTCCGCATCGATCATCAGCGAGAGCCAAGTGAGCGGATGATAGTTCGCTTGATCGAAGGTCGTGAACGCCCAGACGATTCCTTTACCGGTGACGCCGCTGGTGACATAGGGATTGGTCGAAACATAAACCGCATCATCCCAAGTCGTCAATTGCTGGGAAAAGATCGGAAGATAGGTGAGCACGACGCCGAGCAACAGGACCGCAATGAGGGCGAATTGGATCGATCGATCTGAGGAGCGTACAGAATCAGGAGGAATCGGCTCAGCCTTCATCGTTTCGGAGACAACAGCGTCCACGGTCGATTCCTCGAATCGCATCAATCGACAGATCGTCGCCAGAAATGATCATTTTGGACGTCAACCCCTCTCTGGGCGGCAACGTCGTCTTGAAGAGTACGTTGTTTGTACGCCGACATTACCTTACGGGCGAGATTTTTAAGCCAATTCCGGCCGATAGATCACCTGCAATGAGAGGGGGATGGCGAAGGTCTTTCTTATCGCGCAGGTGGACAGTATCTTCGTCGCGGTATGAGAATGAGAGGCTGAACCATAGGGGGGCAAAGTGCAATCAGCGCTGAGCCGATTCACGGGCGCGGGGAAGTGATGGCGTTAATGAGTCAGGCCCGACTCGCTCGGTGTCTGACGCGTGCTTCAGTGCTTCCGCCTTGCGAGCTTCTTCCAAGGTGATGAATCCGTCGTTGTTCGCATCGAGAGCACGGAATTCATTTAGCCGACCGGCCGGCCATTCATAGACGGCAATGTGTCCATCCTTGGAACGGTCATACGAAGTGAACCAACCCGGCGCGTCTTGTCCTTGCCGGCGCTGTTGAACAGGCTCGTATGTCGGAATCTCTTTTCCCGGAGCGGGGGGATTCAGTAAACCACTCAGCGCCTTTGTCAGCGTCCGAGTCAACGGAGGATCAGGCAGCTTGTCGATCGCCTTTTCGAACTCAGCGAAGTTGATCTTTCCATCGTTGTCCAAATCGCATGCGATTAGCTTTTCACGGTAGTAGACAGGCATTTCCTGTGGTTCGAGACGCAAATCTCCGTTCTCGTCCAGACGAACGAAAATCTCTCCGCGAATTCCGCCGGTCTGGCGAGGGTCCGGTTCCGAAATCTTATTGGCCGTCGTTAAGCGATCCGTCAAATCGGGAACTTCTCTGGGCATTGGGTCTGGAACCGGGGCCTGCAATCCGGCTTCAGCCTCGGGAACATGATTCGATGGCGCTGTATCCGACTTCGCCACTGTTGGTTCAGGTTTCGCCGATTCTGCATCGGAGGTGTGGGTCGGCGGCAGCGGATGCGGATCTTCCTCGTAATCCATCGGTGATTCCGCGACGGTCGGAAGTTCGTGAGGCGATTCCTCGGGCTTCGTGTCCTCGGTCATCTGTGCCGGCTGTTGATCGAACGACCCTGGAACTGGAAGAGTATCCTTCTGAACAACTGCTTTGATCGGTTTCGCGATGGACGTCGGCTTTTTGACAGGCTTCAGGACGAAATTGTAAACGCTAAAGGCGAGCAAAAGGCAGACGGCGACTGCCGCCAAGCCGATCGTTCGTTGCTTTTGGTTTACCGCCATGAGCCTTGAATCCGTCGCCGAAGGTATCTCTCCACAAACGTTTCCTGCAAACACTTGAGCCGTTGGCTCGGAGGAAACGTACGCAAGGGGTGGTGACATCGGCCATCCCGAGAGGCCGCCCCACATCCATGCGTCGTCCCGACTTTCGACGACGTCGGGAGCGTGGGAGTTCTGGGTTTCCTGAGCGGTCCCCTCACGGTATCCTACCTGAGAGGGGGGCCGCCTGCACCCCTGCACGCTAATTGATTCGCCAACTACGTGCAAGCCTGAGCACCCGCCCTGACCCATTACCTTGAGGCAAGAATGCTCGATCAGATTCCCGAAATCCTTAAAGCGAAAGGCTTTTTGACCGATGAGCACTTGCAATCCATACGGGATCAATCAGCCAAAGAAGTGGACAAGCGTATCGATAGAATTATTTTGGATTCCGGCCTGGTAAGTGAGGAAAACTACCTTCGCGCCCTGGCGGAGGAGATGGGATTTGCCTTCACCGACCTCTCTGAACGACAACCGGACGAAGAGGCGATTCGCCTGACGCCATCTAAGTTTGTGTTCAAAAACAAAGTCTTTCCGCTTGCCCTAGAAGAGAATGGGACACTTGTCGTCGCCACGAGCGAGCCGTTCGAGATTCTCTCATTGGATGAGCTTGAGACCCTCACCGGCCATGCCGTCGAGCCGATCTTTGCTCCCGAAAAGGAGATCATCAAACAGATCAAGAACTACTTCGGTGTCGGCGGAGAGACCATCGGCGACTTGGTCGGTGTCGATTCCAACGAATCAGGAGAGGGGGGAGAGACTAATGACGAAGAGGCCATGGCCGAGTCGGCTTCGGTCATCCGGCTCGTGAATGAGATCCTTGCCGAAGCGGTTCGAGAGCGGGCAAGCGACATCCATATTGAGCCGGGGGAAGAGGGGTTGACGATTCGGAATCGAGTCGACGGCGTTTTGCAAATCCAGGCTCTCCCACCAGAGATCTTCCGTTTTCAAAGTGCGATCGCCAGCCGCATCAAGATCATGTCGAAATTGAACATTGCAGAGAAACGAAAGCCGCAGGACGGTCGCATCAAGATGAAGGTCGACGGTCGAGACATCGATCTCCGTGTCTCCATCATCCCCATGCTTCACGGCGAGGGAATCGTTCTTCGTGTGCTCGACAAAGGGAAGATGGTCTACGACCTTCGGAAGATCGGCATGGACCAAGAGATCTACGACGAATTCGCGAAGTTGATTGCGTTGCCGCACGGCATTTTGCTCGTCACCGGGCCGACCGGCAGCGGTAAAAGCACCACGCTTTACAGCGCACTCAATGAGATCAAGGGGGAAGATACCAAGATCATCACCGTCGAAGACCCTGTCGAGTATCAGATGGCGGGGATCAGTCAGATTCAGGTAAATCACAAGGTGGGGCTCGATTTCTCCGCAGGGTTGAGAGCCATTCTTCGTCACGACCCAGACGTTGTGCTTGTCGGAGAAATTCGAGACTTCGAGACAGGACAGATCGCGATCCAAGCGGCGATGACCGGTCACCTCGTCTTCAGCACACTTCACACCAACGACGCCCCGAGTACATTCTCTCGACTCGTCGATATGGGGATCGAGCCTTACTTAGTATCGAGCACGGTCATGGGAATCATGGCTCAGCGGCTGGTCCGAAGAATCTGTGAGAACTGTAAAACGGAAGTGGCGGTTCACCCCATGGATTTGCCTCCCGACTTTCCGCAGCCAGACATCGGTTTTCTGTGGAAGGGGCAAGGGTGCGAGCGTTGCCGCAATACTGGCTACTCCGGCCGATTTGGTATCTATGAGTTGCTCAAGCCCTCGCAGGCGATTCAGCCCCTCATTCTGAATCGGGCTGCTTCCAGCATTATCAAGGCGCAGGCCATCGCCGATGGGATGTTGACGCTTCGAAATTATGGATGGCGTCGCGTGTTGGAGGGGAAAACAACCGCCGAGGAGCTGTCGCGCGTCACCAAGGAGGATGAGGTGATCGAGGATGTTAAGCCCAATCCTTCGATTGCGGTGGTGGCGGAGTGATGGCACAGTAGCCGTAGGTTGATAGAGGAACGTGGAAAACCTCTCCGCTCTTGTACCTGATTGAGTGGAGGCTTTAGTGGGCCGGGGAGCCGATCTGTTTTGCTGACGTACCAGTACGAAGCACGCGATGCCGCCGGCCAGCGGGTCAAAGGGACCATGGTCGCCGCCACGGAGCGCGAAGTCGTCCAAGCGATGGGGGACCGCGGGCTTTTGCCCATTCGTATTGATGCTGCCCGACAAAGCGCACCCGTCTTCGCAGGACTTAAACGGAAGAAACCTCCCAACGGCTTGGTGATGGCTCGTGTCTATCGCCAGCTCTCCGATCTGCTCAAAGCGGGAGTTTCCCTCCTTCGCGCCATTGAAATCATCGAGAAACAGTCTGAAGCGGGGATGCTTCCCGAAGCCTTGGCCGACGTTCGCAAGGCGGTCGCGGATGGTGAAGGATTGGCGACGAGTCTCGGTAAGCATCCGCAAGTCTTTGATGAGCTCGCTGTCAGCATGATTCGCGCGGGGGAAGAAGGTGGCTTCCTTGAAGATGTCCTCTCTCGCATTGCTGACTATACCGAGCGCGAAGCCGAGCTACGTGGCAAGGTGATGGGAGCCATGGCCTATCCCATGTTCCTGTCGATTATCGGCGTTTTGGTTGTGTCCGGACTTCTCGTCTTCTTCGTTCCCAAGTTCGAGAAGATGTTCAACAAGCTCCGGGCGAAGGGGCAGCTTCCCTCCATCACCGAATGGCTGCTGAACACCAGTTACTTCATGCAAACCTATGGAATATTCCTACTCGTCGGTCTCATTGCGGGTGGTTACGTTCTACTTCGATGGTTGAAAACTCCATCGGGACGGATTTGGTTCGACAAGGTGCGAATCTCGGTTCCGAAGCTGGGATCGATCATTCGAAGCTTCGCGATCGTTCGGTTTTCACGCGTTTTGGGAACGATGCTCGCGAATGGTATTCCGTTGTTGACGGCGCTCCGTATCGCGAAGGATTCGACGGGAAACGTTGTCTTAAGCGAGGCGATTTCGAGAGCAGCGGATAACGTGACGACCGGCGCTTCCCTTGCCGATCCGCTTCGTGCATCGGGACTCTTCCCACGTGACGTGATCGAAATGGTTGCGGTGGCCGAGGAAAGCAACACACTCGAAAAGGTGTTGGTCGACATTGCCGACAGTACCGAGCGACGAACGACGCAACAGCTCGATCTCTTCGTCCGCCTTTTGGAACCGATGATGCTCCTCATCATGGCGGCAGTCGTGATGGCGATCGTCGCGGCCTTGCTTCTTCCGATCATGAAGATGAGCAGCACGCTGAAATAAGATCGTCTCTTCAAGATATCTTGAAGGCTGAGTCGACTCGATCCAGCCTACCGAAGTTCTGCTTCAACAAATCTTCTCACAACGAGGAGAACTGAATCACTCTTTTCGGGCTCTAAAGGGTGAGTAGGAAGAGTACTCTTTCGGAGCGAGTGTATCGGAATGGACATGAAGGAATGCTAACACCCGGTTCTCAAACTTTGTAAGAATGAGGATTGTAGGGAGGCGCTCACCCCAGAAGACACCGAAGGAGAAATGGATTTATGAAAGCCCCCCGTGGTCGCCGATCGAGTCGTGGCGGTTTTACCCTCGTTGAAATTCTGCTGGTCGTGGTCATCCTGGCAATGATCGCCGCCTTCACGGTTCCCAATCTCCTCGACACGCAGCAAGGCGCGTCGATCGACATGACGAAGAACCAAGTGAAGGAACTCGACAAGTATTTGAAGTTGTACCGGACCCAGAACAACACTTATCCCAGCACCGAGCAGGGATTGAAGGCTCTCGTAGAGAAGCCCGAGGGAGATCCTTCTCCTCGAAAATGGGGGCAAATCATCGAGGAATTGCCCATAGATCCTTGGGGGAACGAATACAAGTACGCCTTCCCTGGGGAACACAATGGCGAGAAGAAGCCCGATATCTGGTCGAACGGTCCCGATATGCAGGAGGGGACGGAAGACGATATCGGCAATTGGGCTTCTGAAGGTGGAGAAGCGGGTTCCGAAGATAAGAAGTAATTACCGCTCATCCGTCCTTTCGTTAATCGATCAAGTCGCCCTACTTATTCGAGGGCGACTTCTCTTCTCTTGCTCCCCCCGGAGAAGAATCGTTTCTCCGAGCAACTTGCTCGGAGAGATCATCACCAGCCAAGGGGACCCTCGCGTGCATGCTTGTCCGTAGACCCCAGCGACAGACGGCTCCGTCGGTCACGTTCTTTCAAGAGCGGTTGACGCAGTGCTGCTATTTGCTCGCGGGTAGGCGAATCGATTGCGTTTCCATTCGGCGATTTTCCGCAAATGCAGGGTTCACCATTTTCGAACTCGTTTTGGTGATTGGCATCGTCTCCGTTCTGATGGCGATGGCATGGCCCGCATTCGATCAACTCTTTGCCGCCCGGCAGCTTCCTGAGTCCGCGAATGAACTTCGAACGTTTCTTCGGGACGCTCGACGACAGGCGATGGCGGACGGTGTGGTCTACCGGTGTGACTTCGTTCCCGACACGGCGCGTATTCGAATGGTACCCGCTACCGATCCCTACGAAGGATCGATGACGGACGAACAAATGTCGCCCGAAGTTTCAGCGTCCTCCGCTCCTTCAAGTGGAGCAGGAAGCAGTGGCGAGGCCGAAGTCTTCATCCCTACCCGTGAGGAAAAGGAACTCTCGGGGATGATTCATGTGATCGAGGAGAAGAAGTTTGAGGAAGGACCCCCGGCGAAGGATTCTGAGGCAGCGGCTTTAGAGAATGTGGAAAAGCAGGTGGAAGTTCCCGCGGATCAGTCAACGAATGACAGCGCGACCAAATGGGTGCCACTTGCGGCATTCTATCCGGACGGTTCCGCCACGCCGACGACCATTCGGCTTGTCGACCCAGAGGATCACTTCATTGAGATTTGGGTCGCCGCGTTGACGGGGGAAGTCACCATCGGCGAGTCGCAAGAGTGGAAGTCCGAGGAACAGATTGAAAAGGAAAAGGCCGAGGAAAATGTGAAAGCAGAGGCGTCGCGATGAAGAAACCGCGATCTCTCCGCTCGTACAGGTTAGTGAAGAGGCGAGGGCTTTCGCTACTGGAAGCGATCATTGCGATCGGCATTTTCGTCGGCGCGATGGCGATGATCGGCCAACTTCTCGATGCCGGTCTTCGGATGATCGATATTGGTGAGAGAGAGACTATCGCTCTCTTGCGATGCGAATCGAAGATGGAAGAGATCGTGGCGGGAATCGTTCGCATCAGCACCGAGATGCCAAAGGAGCCGGTCCCCGATCGAGACGATCCACATTGGTTGACGGCCGTCATGGTCGAGCCGAGTTCGGTCGAGGGACTCGTCAAAGTCACAGTGACGGTGACTTACCAAGAGAACATCGGAG
Source organism: bacterium (assembly GCA_019748235.1). Lineage (GTDB taxonomy): Bacteria > Planctomycetota > Planctomycetia > Kolteriales > Kolteriaceae > JAIEPU01. The sequence continues at coordinate 24,363 of JAIEPU010000075.1, read as the reverse complement.
CGAACGCGACGACGGAAGAAGAGAGTCCCTTTCAGCAGTCATTGACGCGAATGGTCGTTGATCGTTCGTCGTTGAAGCTAGCTACCTCGCCTGCCAGTCGGGCAGACGGTGTCATCACGATTCCGCAGATGCTTGGCCTACCGCCGGCGGGAGGATCGCGATGAAACCCAACTCGCGTCCCCGTCGATCAGGCTTTACGCTCATTGAAGTCATCGCTGGATTGGCGATCGTGTTCTTCCTGATGGGCGCGCTCATGCAAGCGATCGCGGATCAGGAAAAGTACAACGAAGTCGCCACCCGCCGGATGAGTGAATCGCAAATCGCTCGCACCCTGTTGCATCAGATCGCGGATGAACTTCGCACGGTGATGCCTCCACTCGTGAAGGGAAAGGATCCCGGCCGCGCGCGATTTCTATTGGGCATGGGAGATCACGAGAAGGAGCGAAGAGAAAGCCTCGGCGGCGCGAATCCGCCCGAGCGATCTCCCTCTGCCGAAGAGATGATGGCGCCTCCAGAGGAAATGCCTTTTGAGCAGCCCCTCCCCGAACTCCCGCGAGGCGCGGGTCGGGACGACATGCCACCAGATGGAGCGGAACGATTCGGGCTCCTAGGAACGTCGAATCGGTTGATCATGATGGTTCGTCGCGGAAGCGATCAGAAATCTCCCCTCGATCTCTATCGGGAGGAAGAATCGGGTCGGTCGACGGACGGAGCGATCGGAGGAGAGGAACAAGAGAAACGGCGGGGGCCGGAGCGGTGGGGGGATCAACAGCAGGTTTATTACTTGCTCCGTCCGCTCCCTGACGCCCTGGAGAAGCAAAAGAAAATCGCCGAGGGGGAAATGATGGAGGAACTAGAGGTTCCCACCGTCGGCGATGAAGAACGGTTCGAACCTTACTACAGCGGCGTTTTGCGTCAGCAGATTCGCGTTCCCTTTTCTCATTGGGCCCAGGATGAGGCAAAGTTTCACCTCGAAGGGCAAGTCCTTCCCAAGAACGATCAGGCAGATGAATTCAGACTTCCTGAGCTCGAGCTTCCTACGATTGATGAGGGGAAAGATGAGATACCTCTGCCGCCACAGATCAGCACGGACCTTGTGACTGATCGAATCACCGCTCTCAAGTTTCGTTACCACAACGGACGATCGTGGCAGGATGCTTGGGACAAGCCGGACGAACTTCCGGTGGCGGTCGAGATCTCCCTTAGTTTTGATCCACGCGCCGCCGACCCCGAATATCTCACGAAGTATTTCGAAGAACGCCGCTCAACGAGTGCCACGAGTGGTATCTCGGGCGGATTACCTTCTCAAGAGGGGCTCGCTTCGACGGAGGAATTGCCGATCGAGGAATCCGCGACTTCTTCTCCGATGGGATCTGAGGAGGAGGAGCCGCCACTTTTTCCTTATCGATTGGTTGTTGCCTTACCCGGCGCGAAGCATGTCCTGCCCATCGTCGCGTCGAACGAGAATCAGTCGGAAAGGCCCCCGGGCGAATTCGGTGAACCTCCCATACCGCCCGGTGGAGGACCTCCCCCAGGGCCACTCCCTGGGAATGGACCGCCAATGGGACCACCGGGTCCGCGAGGGGGATTCCCACCGGGGTCACCGCCGGGAGGACGTCCGTGAAAAGAAACCTCCGTGCCCTTGGTGATCGTCGTGGATTCGTACTGATTGCGGTGATGATCGTCGTCTCGATGCTCAGTTATTCCGCGTACGAGTTCACGCATTGGATCAGCGTCGAAACGGAAACGACAATCCTGCAGGTTCACGAAGTGCAAGCCCGATACATGGCGGAATCGGGGGTTGCTCTTGTCGAAGCGATGGCAATCCTGAAAGCGCGTGGCCGAGAGGTGCCCGATCCCGAGAACTACGCGGATCTGTTCGGCGCGATCACCATTCCGCTCACCGCTTCAGATGCTCTCGCGCCGGCGGGCGGGAGCGCCGATCTGAAAGACTCTGGTCGGTTCACCGTTTTCTCGTCGCCGGCCACCCAAGATGAATCGACCTCCATGGGAATGTCCGAAAAGTTAATTCGTTACGGAACCGAACCTGAAGCGGCTCGCATTCACATCAACCACTGGTTTCAGACGAACCCGGCGGCACTCGAAGCGGCGCTCCTCCTTTTCCCCAATTCCAGCAAAGAGATCGTGGACGCGCTTCTGGATTGGCTCGATCCCGATAACGAACCTCGCGCATCGGGGGGGGAATGGAGCGCCTATGAAGAGTCCGAGCCCGCGGTGGTACCGCGAAATGGCCCCATTGAATCGATCGAGGAATTGCTACAAGTTCGCGGCATGCCCCCCGCGATCTTGTTCGGAGAAGATATCAACCGAAACGGCATCCTCGATCCTAATGAAGATGACGGCGAAAAGACCCCTCCGCTCGACAATCAAGATGGCAAGCTCGATCGCGGTTGGTCTGCGCTCCTGACCCTTTGGAATCAGGAAAACAATCTCGATTCCAAAGGTCAGCCCAGAATCTACCTCAACGATCCGCAGATCGGCATGCTCTACGGCATGCTCGAACGAGAGTTCGGCGTGGACTTCGCGCGCTTTGTTATCGCGGCTCGTGTGATTGGCATGCCGTCGATGCTACCACCACCGACCCCAACTCCCGGAGGCTTCCAATTCGGATCGGTCCTTGATCTGGTCGATGCGAACGTCACCGGGGTATGGGAAAATCGCCCCGTCGCTCTCGTTTCCCCGGTCTCTTCTGCCAGTGCAGACTTCGGTAAGCAACTCGAAAAAATCTTTGAGCGACTCACCACCGATCCGGCGCCCATTCGCGTCGGTCGAGTTGATGTCGCTGCCGCGCCGAAAGAGGTTCTTGGACTCTTGACGACGCTGACCGACGAGGAACGGGAAAAGATCATCAAGGAACGTCTTCCGGTCGACATGCCGAAGGAGATGAACAGCGCTGAGGCTACTTCGCCGAGTACAACACCGCCACTCAAGACGATCGCTTGGTTGATGGTGAACCAGTTCGTGTCCATGCCCTCCTTACGGTCGATTGAGAATTCGATTACTTCCGCGAGCCCCGTCGTGCGGTTTCAGTCGGTCGGTTTTACGGAGGCGAATCGGGTTTCCTATCGAATCGAGGTGGTGATGGATCGGTCAGCACTTCCACCTCAAATTGTGAGTTGGCGGCGTCTCGATCGGTGGGGAGCCGGTATTTCGCTAGAACAATTGGGTCGCGGCACTGAGGAAAAAGCGTTGCCTGCGCTCGGTGAGTCGAATTCCGAACTCTCCGGCCCGTGAAAGCCTTGCTTGACGGTTATTCCCGCATCGGAGAGGGTAGAGTCTGAGCGGGCTCGCGGTAGATGATCCCAAACGGTGAACTTGTTCACCGGGTGAAAAGGCCGTCCGAATGTGCTCGGGCTTGATGAAGGTTGTTAAAGGGAACACTGTTTAATGCTTGCGATCGAGTGGACGAGCAAGAAGATACGCGTGGTGCAAGGCCAAGCATCGGGAGAGAGTGTTAAGCTCGATGCCGCCTTTGCCGTCGATCTTCCCGAGTCGACCGACGCCAGTAACCCCGAGGAAGTCGGCGCTTTTGTTAAGTCACAACTCACGAAACATGGCCTGAAAGAACGTCGCGCCGTGGCGTGTATCGATCGAAGAAACGTCGTGCTGAAGGTGGTGAACGTCGCCAATATCGCCGAGTCTGAGATTTCCAATACCGTCCGCCTTCAGGCGATGCGCGATTTGACGCTGCCGCTGGAGGAGACGACGGTCGATTACGTTCACACCAATCCACAAAGCGATTTCGAGGAGCCGCAAGTTGTCGTGGCGGTCGTTCGCAACGAGATCGTCACGACGTATCAGCGAATGTTCCGGGCGGCGGGACTGAAGCTCGAGGGGCTCTGGCCGGCGTCTCTCGCTCATGTTCGCGCGGCAATGAGCGGCATCCCCACGATGATCACGCATGCGGGAGAGGAGCATTTCCTCATCGTTCCGAGTGGGGACTCGGTAGAGTTGAGTCTGCTTCGCGGCACTCGCTTTCTTACGAGTGCGTCTCGACCAGTTTCGCGGACGCAGCCTGGTGGATCAGAGAATGATTCGTTTCTGCAATCACTTAAGCGGTTGCAGTCCTCTCTTTCGGGCCAGTACACCGACCTGAAAGTGCAATCTGTTTTGGTGTCGGGTCCCGAACGTGATCCGGAAATCACGAGTGCCCTCACGGAGCAATTTGGGGCAGAAGTCGTTTACTTCGATCCCCTAAAGAATGTGACGGCCTCGGACATCGACGATGATGATCGTGGATCGTTTGCCGGTGTCGTTGGTTCGTTAGTGGTCGCGTCACGCCCTCCCGAACAGCGGATCAATCTCCTGGTTCCGAAGAAGCCGAAGCCCAAGACAGATTTCCGGCGAGCCGGGCTCATCGCAGGTGTCGGCTTAGTGGTACTTCTCTTGTTGGCAGGCCAGCAATATGTGGCAAGCAAGGGAGGCGTGCTGGAGAAGCAAATCAAGGCCGCTCAGGCAAAAAAGGCGGATCGGGATAAACAGCTAAAATCGCTGAAAGTAAAAACGGATCAGCTTGCATGGCTGGAGCAGTGGCGCGAACGGGATGCGAATTGGTTGAATATTCTGCGTGACGTGGTCAATGCCACGCCCGAGGCGAGCAAATTGTTCCTAACACGGATGGAATTGAAAGAAACGCCTGGTGTCAAGGATTCGAAGGCGACCATTGAGGTCGAGGGATTCGCGGATGATTCGCGGACCATTTTCGATCTCAATAATCGGCTGACTCAGGAGCAAGGATTACTGGTGGATCCAGGACCCATTCAACAGGCCCCCCGGTTTCCGGGATATCATTGGCGATACACCGCGAAGATCAGCATTCCCAATGATTGGACTGGCGGAAAGAAATCGAGTCCGCTTTCCTCCCCCCCGTCGAATATGTCGCCACGCGAACCATCTCCTGAGCAGACAAGTACCGGAAGCGGAAACCGCAACATGAGAGAGGTGGGGCCATGAATACCCAGCGACCTCTCGTCATGGTACTTGTTGGTGTGATCGTTGCACTGGGGGGAGGCTATCTCGGTTACACCCGATTCATCGTTCAGCCGATCGTGAACCTGGAGAAGAAGCGTACGGCCGCAGAGGATTCGGCAAGTCAGGCGCTTGAGAAGCTGAGTGATGCCAAGGTGGCGGCTTCTCAACTGGATGACCTGGCACGGCTTTGTTTACCGGGAGACACCCGGCTCGCCGTAGAGAAGTATCAGGTCTTTTTGCTGGATCTTTTTCGGCTGGCCGAGATCCCTTCACCCAACGTCACGGCGGGGACGCCTCGTAAACCACTAAAGAGTGGGGATCTGAGTGTCATCCCGTTCAGTGTCGACGTCGAGACCGATATCTGGTCGTTCACTAAGCTCCTCTACGCATTTTATTCGGCCCCCCGGCTTCACCAGATCACGAATCTGAGCTTGACGCCAGTGACGCGCAAGGATATGGGCCCCGCACTCCGTGTTTCTCTATCGATTGAGGCAGTGGCTCTCGGCGAACAAACCAGCCCGGTGAGGCCTGGCGAAGTCGTCTTCGAGTCACCGGTCAGCGCCAACCGAGATGAGTATGGCGTCCTCGTCGAGAAAAACATGTTGTACGCCTCGAGTCCTGGGTCGACGACGCTCCACGCGAATGACCCGGAACACGTGGTATTAACGACGATCTTTCGTCGTAAAGGGGGAGGGGACGTGGAGGCCGATCTCATCGATCGGGCTCAGGATGCGTCTCGCCGAGTTGTACGTGTCGGGGAGGAATTCACGGTAGGACGTGTCAGAGCAGTGATTGTTGACGTCGGACTTCAGGACATGGTGCTGAATATCGATGGCAATCTCTACCTCTGGCAACTTGGTACCACCTTTAGCTCACGCACCCTGCTCAGTGCCGAAGAAGCCCTTGATCGTGAAATCAGAAATCGCCGACGCCTGCAAAACATGAATTAGAGCCATTCCAAAGTGGCTGTAGCGTTGAAAGCCTGGTAATGCACTGAAAAGTGCTTTTGCGGCTGCTACAGAGAATGGCGAATTGCAATGATTTGTGCTGGTTCGGATGTATCGCCCGGCCGGTAGGAAGGGCCAAGGACACGCTCATGGGTTCATCCCTCGAAGCGACAAGCCGATGGCAGGCGGCTGCACTCTTAGGGCTGGCGGTGTGCTTTTTCGGCACAATCGCGCGTGAGTCGACAAAGAGTGAAACCTCCACGCGTCAACCGATCCCAGCGATGACTCTCGAAGGAGAGCCGGTCGATGGGAACGGGATTGGCCTGTTGCAATATCCGGCCCAAGCGGAATATGAATGCTCTGACGGGGGGGCCGTTCCGCCGACTTTCGATCAATCCCACGCTCCGCGAGCCTCAAAGCCGCGATACCTTCAGTTTCCTACTTCATCCATCGTTTTGGTCGCGGGGCAAGAGCCTCTTCCGGTCGAGGAAGGGGATGCTCCGACACTGCCGATGCCTCCTGAGGAAGAAAAGCCGACCGAGAAGAAGATCGTTTTCAGTTTCAGCAAAACCCCTTGGGATGTCGCACTGACGAGATTCGCAGAACTGGCCGAGCTTCAGCTCATCCTCAATTTCAAGCCTCCCGGCACTTTCGACTATTCCAGCACCAAAGCGTATACGATCCCCGAAGCGCTAGACGTCTTGAATGAAGTTCTTCTCGCCGAGGGATTCGTCGTCCTTCGGAACGATCGCTTCTTGACGCTGGCTGCTCTCGATAAACCGCTTCCTTTAAATCAAGTTCCGACCGTCGGTGAGGATCAACTCGCGCAGCGGGGTCGAAACGAATTTGTGACGGTGATCAAGCGGCTCAAATTTGCCGATCCGGCGACCATCGAGCCTGAAGTGAAGAAGCTTCTCGGGCAGTATGGCGAACTGCAAGCTGTTCCGAAGCTGAAGCTTCTTCGACTGACCGATCAAGTATCAAAGTTAGCGGAGTCGCTTCCCCTCATCGATGAACTCGATAACTCGTTCAAGCCGGCACAGAATCCGCCACCGCAACAGCCCGCTCCGATGGTTCGTCGCACTTATCCGCTCATGCATCTGACTCCGGAACGCGCACAGACGCTGATAAAGAGCATTCTCGGAATTAGCGGAACGATGGAGCTTGGCCCGGACGGTAAGAGTCTGATCGCGGTACTGACCGAAGCGCAGCACAACAGCGTGAAGGAATTCCTGGCGGAAATCGACATTCCGTCTTCAAAGGATGACCAGCCGGCTGAGAAGACGTTCACTCTTCACCATGCGACCGCGGCGGGTGTAGGGGAATTGCTTACGTCGCTGTTCCCGCCGAAAGAAACGAATGTTAGCGTGGCCGCCGAACCGACGGCGAATGTCGTCGCGGTAAAGGGGCCGGGACGCTTGGTCGATCAGATTACCAAGCTCGTGGAATCGCTCGAAAATCAAGCGAAGGCGAATGCGCCGGTGCAACAGCTCTATCGCACGCCCGGTGATGCGACGGCAATTCTGGCGCAACTGAAGCTTGCTTTCAATAGCCGCGAGAATCCACGCGTCAGCTTTTCGGTTGATCCCAATGGTCAAGGAATCCTCGCATCGGCCCCTCCTGAGATTCAATCGCGGATCAAGGAGGCGATTGAAAAACTCGGTGGAATCGGCGACGAAGCATCGAGCGAACAGACCACCGTCGTCAAGCTCGAGCACGCATCAGCCGAGAAGCTGGCGACGACCCTGACTACCGTCTTTCCTAAGGCAACGACCGGCGCTTCCTTCGGAAGTGAGCAAAACACAAACGCGATCGTCGTCCGAGCCCCCGCCAAGTCGATTGAATCGATCTCGAAGATCATCAAGGATCTCGATCTTCCCCCAGCAGTGATGGGGCTTCGTGACAAGCAGGAAGCGATCTATCAGCCGAAGCACGCGAAGACGACCGAACTGATCAAGCTGGCCGAGGCACTCTATCCGACCACGACGAACGTCGTCTTTGTGCCGACCGGTGGAAACAGCAAGATCGTCATCAGCGCCCCGCCGGTTCTGATGGAGAAGGTCAAAAGCACGCTCGACATGCTGGACAATGCGGCACTCACCGAGCCAGCGACGACGGAGCGAACGTATTCGCTTCGGCATGCCAAGCCGGCGGAGATCATCGCGACGTTGTCGTCGATCTTTCCGCCCGAAAAATACGAAGTGAAGTTCATTCCGGATCAGCGAAATAATCGGATCTTCGTCATCGCGGCCGATACGAAGATTCATGATCGCATCTCCGCGATGCTCAATGAACTCGACATGCCTGGTTCTGAGTCAGAGTCTGTCGAGATTTATGCCGCTCAGAACGTGCCTGCACCACAATTGATCGAATCCCTTACAAAGGTTTTCGGCACGGATGCGACCAAGCCGACATTCCAGATTCAGCCGGACGGCAAGAGCGTTCTTATCCGCGCGACGCGCGAGCTGCAAAAGCGGATTTCGGAACTGCTTGCTAAGATCGACGTGATGGGAGATCAACCGGGCGCGAATCCGGTCGATGAGCTTTACAAGCTGAAATATGCAAAGGCGGCGGAGCTCGTCACCGCGCTGCAAAAGCTCTATCCGCCTGAGCGAACCAATGTTCAGATCAGCGCGGAGCCGGCCAACAACATTTTGATTATCACCGCGCCGAACGACGTTCATGAGCGTCTGAAGGCTCTTATCGAGAAGATCGACGTTCCTTCCGACGCGAAGATGCAACTTCAAATCTACACGCCGGCGGAAACGTCGCCAGCCACTATTGCGAGTGTTATTCCGCAGCTCTCTTACGAGGGAGTCGGCCCCGTAACGGTCAGCCCGGATGGTCGGGCACTCTTCGTCATCGCGACCAAGACCGGACATGAACGAGTGAAAGGTCTCATCGATCTCGTCAGTACGCGAGATCCGAATGCAGCGGTCGTCCGAAAAACGTACCCTGTCGTGAATGTTGCTGGAACGACGTTGGCTTCGATGCTTCAAACGCTCTTTCCCGCGACGGGAGCAACAGGAGCGACCATTGTTGCCGATCCAAGCGGCAAGCAGTTGATCATTCAAGCTCCCGAACGAGTTCAGAAAGCAATCGCCGAGGTTTTGAAGCAGACAGACGTTCCCAGTTCGCTCGCTCAGTTCACCATCGCGGCTAAGAACGTGCCGGTCGTCTCGCTGTACACGGCCCTGTCGCAGCTTTTTAGCGGACTCGATGGAACGCGTATCACGTACGACGTGGGGACAAACTCGGTTATCGTTGCCGCGACTCCGACGATGAAGGAGCGAATCGTCGCCCTCGCGATGGAGTTCGATCAGCCGATCGAAGCCGACAGCGGTCGCAAGCGTGAAATGTACCGCGTGACCAATGTTCCTGCGTCATCGGTTTACTCCGCCCTCGTCACCCTTTTTCCGGCTGCGGAGACGGGCGCTACCTTCAATTACGAACCATCGAATCAAGTCGTGATCGTCATGGCGCCGGCGGGTCTTCAAGAGAAGATCAAGGAAGAGATCAAACGGATCGACGTGAATCCCCGTGCCGAGTGGGCGACGAAAGCATTTCGTCCGAAGAACGTCAGTGCTACCGACCTTTACACATTTTTGACGACTCAGCTTGCCACGATCACGAATAAGACGATTTCGATGGGTCCCCGAAGTGAAGAAGTAATCGTCAACGCACCGTCGGATGTGATCAAGGAAGTCGATCGTCTTTTTGAAGTTTTTGATGTGGCGGCGCCGGCGGATGAGGACCTTGTCCGCAAGATCTATCGCCCGATCTTCGCGAACCCGACTTACTTGGCTCTCAATCTTCAAGCCGCCTTTCCAAAGACGCGCCGAGTGGAAGTGACGAGCGATCCCTATTCGATGACGGTGACGGTGATCGCGCCGACGGCTGTCCAGGAAGAGATTGCAAAGGTCGTCGCCGAGCTCGATCAAAGTCCGCGTCAAGGCTGGGTCGAGGAGACCTTCGAGGCGACGAACCTCACGGCCGATCAATTGCTTCAATTGTTGACGACCGCTCTCGCGAATGAGACCAATAAGACGCTCACCGCTTCGCCCAATAGTCGACAGCTCGTCGTGTTGGCGCCTCCGCCGGTGGTGGAGCGCATTCGCGGATTGATCAAAACGCTCGACGTGGCTCCCCAGCCAGGTGGGGAATCTGTCGCGAAGCCCTACATCATCAAATACGCCGCGGTCGGATCGATCTATCAGCTTCTCTATCTTCTTTATCCCCCGACCACTTCGGGAGTGAAGTTTTACTACGACCCCACCAACAACACGATCACGGCTTATGCGAATCCCGCCGTCCAAGAGCAGATCGCAAAGATCGTCGCTTCGATGGACATCGATCCGAATGCGAATCGAATTCAGAAAGTGTTCGTTCCCAAGCACACTCCCGCTCAGCAACTCGTGACGCTGCTCCAAACGGCATTGGCGACCGAACGAAACACGACAATCTCGCTTGGACCGCAAAAGCAATCCGTCGTCGTCTTCGCGCCGGCCGAAAGCATGGAGCGGATCGAAAAGTACATCACGACGCTTGATACGCCGCAGGCGGTCGAGACGAGTCGACAGCTTTATAAGCTGCAGTTTGGCAACGCTTCTTATCTCGTCAGTACTTTGCAGGCACTCTATCCCGCCACGCAGTACCCGGTGATCGTGACCGCAGATGCCGCCAACAATGTCCTCGTGGTGGAAGCTCCCCCAACTATTCAGGAGAAGATCGCGGGCCTTGTTCGCGAGCTCGACGTTCAGCAAGGGGGGCGAATGCAGACGGTGTATCGTCTGGAGCATACTCGGGCGAGCAGCGTGTTGACCTCTCTTCAGAACCTGGTTTCGGGCACCGGCGCGGCGGTGGTCGCGGGACCGGATGACAAGAGCATCATCGCGAACGCGCTTCCGCAGCAGCAGGAGCAAGTGAAGAGCTTCATCAAGGATTTCGATACCGCATCCAACGCTCAAGATCCTGAGACAAAGACCTACTCGCTCCGCTATGCGACGGCGTCCAGCGTCGCTCGGATGATCGGACAGATGTTCTCGTCTGATCCCAAGGTTCGCGTCACTTACGATGATGCCCGTGGAACGCTTCTCGTGACGGCTCCGCCCGAGTCATTGAAGAAAATCGAAACGCTCGTCAGTGATGCGGATCAAGAGGGGATCGATTCGCAACTCGTTGGCGAAGTCGTTCGACTTCAAGATGCGAGCGCGAATGATGTGGCCCGTGCCCTCACGGCCGCATTCCCCGACAGGCAGAAGGCAATCTTCGTCCCTGACTCCACGGCGGGAACGATTTTCGTACGCGCGCTTCCTCGGATGATGGATGAAGTTCGTCAAATGGTGCAGCAGCTCGATCAGCCGGCCCAAGAGCGCGAGCGCGAAGTGGCAATTTTCGATCTATATAAGGTCGATCCGTTCGATGCCTCTTCGATCGTCAGACAGCTCTTTGAAGGGGTTCGTGGAAACGATCAGCCGCGCGTCGATACGACGTTCAATCCTCCTCGTCTGGTGGTTCGTGCGACGCAGCAGCAAATGAAACAGATTCGCGATGTGTTGACTCGGCTTGAAGGGTCGGGATCGATCGAATCAGACACACCTAACGGCGAGCCCGCCGGCGTTCGCTTGTCAGAACGTCCGGTCGAGCGCGTGATTCGGCTCAACAATGCCGATCCCATCGCGACCGCTCAGTCGATCGCGGAATCCTGGCCATTGCTCCGTCGAAATAAGTTGAACATCGTCTATCGACAGTCGCCGCTTGGGCTGCCCAAAGAGAAAACGATTGAGCCAGCGCCGCAAGCCAAGGAGACTCCCAAGCAGGAGCAAGCAGCGGAATCTCTGCCGGGTGAACCCGATGTGCCCGTCAATGTCATCGTGGGAAATGATCGATTGACGGCATCCAGCCGCGATATCGACGCACTCGATTTACTCCAGTCGTTGGCCGAAGCCTGGACCGAACCGTTTGACCCCGATACCTCGGCCTCACGTGTCTTTTACATTGAACATGGAAACGTCGCCGAAATTGCCGAGGCAATTGACGAAGCGTTCAACGGCAAACGGCAGCAGGGAGGTTCCGGCGAGCGGCGACGCTTCCGCCCCGAACGAGTCCGGGTCGTTGCGGAGCCGAGCGCGAACGCGCTGATCGTCCGTGCGAGCGCGGTGGATCTCGTTAACGTTCGAGAACTGATCGATAGTCTCGACATCGCTCCTCCCACCGACAAGGCTCCTCGCATCATCCCGCTCAAGCAAGCAGATGCGGACGAAGTTTTGTTGGTAATCAAAGAAGTCTTTAAGGATTACATGCTTCCCGGTACTGGGCCACCGATCAACGTGCCTGGAGTGCGAGTTTCATCGACTGGTCGTGCTCGCACGGCTGCCGTCTCGGTCGATGTCGATCCCCGATCGAACAGTCTAATCGTTGCGGCACCGGAAGAGATCCTCAAAGACATCGAGGAACTCGTGAAGGGTCTCGAAGTAGCGGCCGCGGACACGCAAAAAAGCTATCGCGTCCTACCGATTCAGAATTCAAGTCCTCAAGACGTTCGAAACGCGCTCGAAGTTCTTCTCGATCGCCAACTTCAACGAGGCACGAGCGGTTCGTCATCAGGCGGCAGTCGATCGACCCCTAACCGCCGACCTCGTACGCCCCGTACTCGCTCAACCCCATCAACGCGGACCCCCCGAACATCGGAGGCGAATCCAGCAAAAGATCCATCGCCGGCAAAAGAGTTACTGGCGCAGTTGAAGCCCGAATCAACCTCGAGCAAAAAGCCGGCTAGTACCCAAGTGACGACGATTAGACCGAAGGGCACTGGCTTGGAAGTTACCGGGGCCGGTGCGCCGGCAGCCGAGGAGCCCACGACTGTTCGAACGGTTGGTGCGGACGAGAATGATCTTGTCGAAGGTGAATTGACGAACGCCGCCGCCGAGCAACCGGCTGGTGGTGAAGACGCGGTAGTCGGTCCGATCAGCGGCAATGTCGAGATCTCAGTTCTCGATGATGTGGGGGCGCTCTTGCTCCTCGGCACCGAGAAGGATCTTCAAATCTTGGGCGAAGTCGTCGCCGAGATCGAGAAGATGACAAAGAATCGGGAGCTCACGTTCGAGCTTTATCCGTTGATGCACGCGAAGGCCGCGCCGCTGGCGGATCTGCTCAATGATCTGTACGGGCGAATTTTGGATGCTCGTGGTTCTGGAACGCGGGCTCAGGCGCAATCGACCGTGATTCCGCTCGCTCGGCCAAATGCCGTTCTATTAGTTGCCGCGAAGGATGATCTGGCCTACCTTGCCGATTTGGCGAAGCGGTTCGACCTTCCAGTTTCGGCAAACAATCAATTCAAGATCTTCCGCTTGCAGCATATCCGCGCGTTAACGCTGTCACAGACCATCGAGACCTTCTATGCCAGCCGTCGTCAGGATGGAGAACTCGCGCCCGAAATCATCATCGAGGCGGATGACCGCTCCAATACCCTGATCGTTTCCGGCGGACCGGCCGACATCGAAGAGATTGCCGAGCTGATCAAAGAACTCGATACTTCGAAGACCTCGCGCGTGAATGATCTCAGAATCTTCTACTTAAAGTACACGGTGGCGACGGAGCTTTCCGCCACGCTTCAGGCGACATTGCAGTCTGGGCAACTGGGTGGTCAAACCGCCAGTCCGACGACTCAGCGAAGTATTCCCGGCCTTCAGATTCCTGATCCAAAGGACCCCGCGCGGACGATCGGGGGGGGGATCATGGAAGGGGTGACGATCACTCCAAACCGTCGGGCCAATGCGGTGATCATCTCTGCGCCCAAGGATGTAATGGCCCTGATCGAGTCACTCGTGAAGCAGCTCGACGTTCTTCCCGAGGCGCTTGCCCAGATCAAGGTCTTCGCCCTCGTCAACAGTGACGCATCAACCCTTGTCCGGACGCTGCGCGCTCTGTTCGCCCAGATTCAATCGAACCCGAATCAAGTTGCCGTCACGACGACGACCGACTCCGAGAGCAGCCCGCTCGTTGAACTATCGTTCTCGGTGGATGAGCGAACGAACAGCATTCTGGCTTCTGGCACCCGCGAACAACTCGAGGTGGTCGAAGCGATCATCTTACGGCTTGATTCCTCAGATATTGAGGAACGTAAGACAGATGTCTATCGACTCGAAAACGTTGATGCTCGCGACGTGGCGGCTTCGCTTACGGATCTGTTGACGCAGCAACAACAGATCTCGGGAATCCAGGAAGGGCAGAGCCTTCAGCAACAGCTCGAACAAGAGGTCATCATCGTTCCCGAGCAAGTGAGCAATTCGCTATTGATCAGCGCCAGCTCGCGATTTTATGACCGGGTCATCGACCTGGTGAAGAAGCTTGATGAGCTTCCGCCGCAAGTGGTCATCCAAGTTCTGCTCGTGCAAGTGGAACTCAATAACAACCTGGAGCTCGGCGTCGAACTCGGTCTACAAGACGGTCTGTTGTTCAATCGAAGCAACCGCACGGCGGGAAGCATTATCAATCCTTCGTCGGGCACGACCTATTACAACGATGGCGCTGTCCCAGGGTTCAATTTCAACTCGGGGGGACCGCTGGGTAACAACGTCACGGCGGCGAACGCGGCTAATGTTGCCGGTCAAGGGCTCAGCAATTTTAATGTCGGTCGGACCAGTTCCGCTCTCGGTTACGGCGGCCTTATATTGTCCGCGAGTTCAGAGAGCGTGAGCATCCTCATTCGCGCTTTGGCCCGGGATCGCCGGCTCGAAGTGCTGTCACGACCGCAGATCATGACACTTGACAATCAAACGGCGTCGATTTTGGTCGGTGCCGACGTACCGCAAATTGCCAACGTTACCGTCGTGCAAGGTGGCGGTGCGTTGCAAAGCATTCAGTACACGCCGACCGGTATCATTCTCGAAGTTACCCCGAAGATCAATCCAGATGGAACGGTCATCATGCAGGTCAGCCCCGAGGTCTCGGCGCTCTCTCCTGTGAATGACACGCAGAACAGTGTGCAGATCTCGCCGGGTGTGGTCGCACGAGCGGTTCAGATCACGCGTGCAGTGACGACCGTCAGCGCACAGGATGGTCAGACCGTGATCATCGGTGGATTGATTCAAAAGTCGTGTGAGACAGAAACGCGTAAGGTTCCCTGCCTCGGTGACATTCCGGTGATGGGGCATCTCTTCCGGTATGACTCGCTCGTCAAGACCCGCAAGGAGTTCATGATCATCCTGACGCCGCACATCGTTCGGAGTCGCGAGGATGCCGAGCGGATCAAGGCCGTCGAAGCCGCGCGAATGAATTGGTGCTTGTCCGGGGTCGAGAAGCTTCACGGAAGCCTGGATCTTCCGACGGAGGTTTACGTCGGCGAATCGCCTGACATGATCAATGGTCAGGTCGACGGCCAGGAGACGATCGAAGAGGGAACGCCGATTCCTCCGGACTCGATGATGTCTCCCCAGGAAGAACTTGTGCTGCCGAACGACTCGGGAGCCAGCATTCCGAAGAATTCCAGCAACAAAATGCCGACGACGGTGAAGACGACATCAAAGGTCCCGCAGAAGCCGGTGCCACCGCAAGGGAAGGAAGATTTTCCGAAGAAGCTTCCTCTCACGCACACGGTTTCCAAGGTCCCGATTCCGCAAGAGGTGTCGGCTACCGATAATCCCGATCAGCCTCCGGTGATGAAGAAGGTAACCGATCCGGTCGCGGAGCGAGAGAAGGCACGCAAGGAGAGAGCGGAACGGGACGAGAAGTTGGCTCGTTCGCCGACGGAACGTCGTAAGGATGACTTCAATGATTGGAAGAAGAGAAATCTAAAGTGGAAGAAGGATAAGGATGCCGCCGACAAGGGATCGAAGCCCCCGGCACTCCCTAAAAACGATTAAGGAATAGCGTCGGTCATGATGACCACTCAGCTCGGGCGATTGATGGATCATCGCAGCCTTCCAGCGACGGAAGCGCGTTGGCGCTTGGTGCGGTGGTGCGATCAAATCGTCGTGCTCGCGGTCATAGTCTTGACGCTCGCGCTCTTCTGCACCGGATGCGCGGTGACGGAGTCGGTGCTGGCCCGCAAGATGCCGATGACTCCATCGACTTCCGGACGAGCGGTGGAGATGGCCGTCGTTTCCGAGCCACGGGTCGTCGCACAGGATGGTCAGCAGATTTCGGGCTTAATCGTGCAAGTCGTATTGCTCGATGCGAACGGCATGTCGACCGAAGCCGATGGTGGAATCGTCTTCTCGATCTATGCCGACAATACCTCGCGTGATCAAAAGCTTGAACCCGATCATCAATGGAAATTCAACAATGATGAGTTCAAGCAAGCGGTCACACATTCGGATACTCTCGGCACAGTGCATAACTTCTGGTTACCTTTGAAAGGCAAGCTTGCTTCGGCGAAGAAACTTCAGTTGTTGTCGCTTCATACCACCGGATCAGGAATGCAGCTTTCGCAGTGGAATCAGATTCAGTTGAAGTCCCCACCGACCATGAAAATCGAACAGTACACCGAAGGGGACAAGACCGAGGGGGATGAATCCGAAAGTGAAAGTCACCCGGCGGAGGAAGTCGTTCCGGTGGAAGAGGCGTCAGTTTCTCGTGTTCCCTTGAAGAAGTAAGTCGAGATACGCGACGCCGATCAGGTCCTCCGTCGCGACACCCAGTTTCACTTGCAATTCGCGCGCGACGGCATGTCCCTCTTCGTGCGACTGGCCCTCGCGTAGAACAACCTCCACTTCGATGAAGTGTCCCAGCCCTTCGACAGAATCGAAGTGGAGTCGTGACTGGCCTGCGAGGTAGAGCCGACGCGTTTTAATCACCTCTCCGATCACGCCGAGCCGATCCGCAAATATCTGTCGTACTTCATTCGGATGACGCGTTTTCGCGGCAAGAAAATGAGAAGCCTTTGCTCCCGCGATATCCTCCCGACGATAGAAGATGAGATCACCTTCGTTCTCCGAAAGCTGCCGGAGTTTCAGTCGGCCCTCGGGTACCACAAAGAATGTGTCCCGCTGTTGTAAGACGATTGCCAAATTACCTGTCAACTGCCTAGCGAGTTTCTGCTGTCGATCAAAATCGCGCGCTTTCGCTTTCCATTCGATGTTCGTCGCCACGATCGTTTACTCGCGCGAATCGCGATCGGTGGATTGAAGCGGCACGGCTAAGTACGTGCCAAACTCGGTCACAAAGTCGACCGCGATGCAGGCGTGAACCTTCCCTTGCTTGTCGTCAAACGAAGCCGTGTCGTGAATTGGAAAGACCGGTTGGTGCCAAACGCCAGGATGGAGATTGATTCCGAACGTGCCGTCACAGTAAAACGCGACAAAGTCAGAGGGCTTGACGTCGTCGCCCGGTAAAGCGAGGAGTGCGACGAAGGGGGCTCCCGCACGTGGGAAAAAGACTTGGCTGCCGTCCGGATGATAGTTGGCTTCGCGAACCAGAATCTTTGAACGATCAACGGGTTCTTTCTTCTCTGATGCTGTCGGAGGATCGGCGAACCATCCCGTCACGTAATAGCCATCAACGGCGTGGTTGTACGCATACATCAACTCACCCGAGCGGCGCATATCGAAGTCACCTTGTGTGATGCCCCCCTCGTTGCCGGTTCCCGCCACCACAGGACGCCAACCGGGTTGAGGCCAAACGACGATCTCGACCTCCGCTTCCTCGAACGACCGCTCGATCTTGGCATAGCCCTTGATGCTTTTCGGTGTCGCTTTAACGAGTGGCACTTCGAGAATCGAGATCCCCGGCTCATGAATCGAGACCATTCGGTCCATCGGAATCGTGGAGGTCGGAGATTTCATGGTCATGGTGTTCCTCTCGTATCGATTCAGCAGTTGTTCGATTCTGTCTTACTCAGCGTCGTCGTGCCAGCCGATTGATCCGGCGGAAACTCTGTGACAAGTCGCGCGTCTTTTCACTTGGCATCGCTATCAGGATACAGACAATAGAGCATCGAGGGAGCCTTTCGCAAATTCTGGCTCCAACCTCGTTCGGGATGCCACTTGGGGGACAACCATGAGTCGATGTCGATCGCTCCGTTCTGTTCTTGGTTCATTCGCACTTATCGCCGGAATCACTTCCAGTGCCGTCGCATGGGGGGATGATAAGGATCACTGGGAAAAGATTGTCCTGCAGAATAAGTTCTTCGCGGAAGGCGCTTATCACGGCGACTTCAATCACGACGGAAAACTCGACGTCGTCTCAGGTCCTTTCTGGTACGAGGGGCCGGACTTCAAGAAGGTTCATGAGATCTATCCCGCCAAGCCGTACGACAAGAATACCTACTCCGAAAACTTCTTCTCCTTCAGCGGTGATGTCGACAAAGACGGATGGGACGACATCGTCGTCGTCGGTTTCCCCGGCAAGGACTCTTGGTGGTTCCGCAATCCGAAGGGGAAGGAAGGAAATTGGGAAAGGTTCACCTTCGATACGTTCGTCGGTAATGAATCCCCTACCTATGTGGACATCAACGCTGACGGCGTGAAGGATGTCGTCTACATCAACAAGAAGGGACAATACGGCTACGGCACGCCTGATCCCGCCGATCCGACGAAACCCTGGATCTTCACGCAAATCGGACCGATCGCCAACCTTCATCATTTCACGCACGGCATGGGAGTCGGCGACGTAAACAAGGACGGTCGACTCGACCTCCTGGAGAAGGACGGTTGGTGGGAGCAACCTCCGGCCGGTGAAAAGGGCTTCTGGAAGCAACACAAGTATAAGTTTGCCAACGCGGGCGGCGCGCAGATGTTCGCCTACGACTTCGACGGAGACGGCGACAACGATGTTCTCACCAGCTTAGCCGCTCACCAATATGGATTGGCTTGGTACGAGCAGGTCAAGAATGACAAAGGTGAGATCGACTTCAAGCAGCACATCATTCTGAACGAAAAGCCTGAGCCGAATAAGCATGGCATTTCATTCAGCCAACTCCACGCCGTCGATCTGGTCGACATGGATGGGGACGGCATTCTGGACATCGTCACGGGAAAGCGTCACTGGGCACACAACGGTCACGATCCCGATGAAAGAGGTCCCGCTGTTCTTTATTGGTTCAAGACCGAGCGAGGAAAGGACGGCGTCGATTTCATCCCTCACCTGATCGACGACGATTCAGGTGTTGGAACTCAGGTCGATGCGGTTGACTTGAATGGTGACGGTTTGATCGACATCGTGGTCGGCAACAAGCTCGGCGCGTTCATCAACCTTCAAAAAAAAACGACTGAATCAGCCCGAGACGTAAAGACTGACGAAAAAAAGACCCCGGCAACGGCGAATAAGAGTGCCGATGACCGATTGTCGGGGACCTTTCCAAAGGATAAGGGAGGAAACGAACTCAATCTCGGTTTCGAGAAAGGCAACCTCGACGATTGGAAGACGGAGGGGATGGCTTTCGTCAAACAGCCGGTGAAGGGAGATACGGTTTCCCCGCGCCGACCCGACATGAAGAGCGAGCATGTCGGAGAGTTCTGGATCGGTACTTACGAAGCGGCCGGCGACTTGCCGCAAGGGGTGCTTACTTCAAAGTCGTTCGTCGTCTCCGAACCGTTTGCCTCATTTCTTGTCGCTGGGGGAGCCGACCAAAAGACGCGCGTCGAACTCGTCGATGCCGCGACGAAAAAACCATTCCTCAGCGTTTCCGGAGGATATACGGAGAACCTCCGCCCCGTCCTCGTCGATCTCAAGGATCGGCAGGGTCAGGAAATTTATCTTCGTGTCGTCGACCAGTCGAGCGGCGGCTGGGGACATATCAACTTTGACGACTTTCGCTTTCACCGTACCGCTCCCAAGCTCGCGAATGAAATCTTGCCGGTGAAACAGAACGAGTTCGAGTATGCCGGCATCCCCGGCACTCAAGCGGCCAAAGTGATGGAATTCCCTACCGGTTTTCACGCGGATTTGATCGCGGAAGAACCGGATGTCCGCCAGCCGATCGCCATGACGATCGATGAACGTGGTCGGATTTGGGTCGCCGAAGCGTTTGAATACCCCCTCCGCGCCCCTGAAGGAAAGGGACGAGATCGCATCCTGATCTTCGCGGACGCCGACGGGGATGGACGTTTCGAGACTCGCAAAGTTTTCGCGGAAGGACTCAATCTCGTCAGCGGAATCGAAGTTGGCTTCGGTGGTGTGTTCGTCGGTGCCGCTCCGCATCTCCTTTTTATTTCTGACAAGGATCGCGACGACAAACCGGATGGCGATCCCACCGTCCTACTTGATGGATGGGCATACCAGGACACTCATGAGACGCTCAATTCCTTCGTCTGGGGACCAGATGGTTGGCTCTATGGATGTCACGGAGTTTTCACTCATTCGAACGTCGGCTTGCCCGGTGCCTCGGACAAGGGGAGTCGATTTCAACGATCAGGGGCAGTCGTTTCTCGTCTGTTGTGTCATTCCCCACCTGTTCCATGTAATCCAAGGTGCTCGTTATCAGAGGCAAGCGGGATTGCATTTCAACCCATACACGTTTGCCGATATTCAGACGATCGCGAAACATCGTCACTGGGTCGGCGTGCAGCCGCACGCGGGGAATAACATCTCAAACTCAGCGGGAGGGGGGCACGCTCATTCAGGCGGGATGGTGTATCTCGGCGGAAGTTGGCCCGCGAAGTATCGCAACCAGCTCTTCATGAACAACATTCATGGTGCCCGCATCAATGAGGACGCTCTTGCCGCAAACGGATCCGGATACGTCGGGGACCGCGCGCCTGACTTTTGCATCACAAACGATAAGGCTTCGCAGCTTCTCTATCTGCGGACCGGACCGGACGGACAGGTTTATTTGATCGACTGGTACGACACCAACGAGTGTCACCGCGTCGAACGAGAGGTACACGATCAAACGAATGGGCGCATTTTTCGCTTCGCGTATGAGAACTACAAGCCGGTGAAAGTAGACTTGTCAGCCAGCACAGACGACGAATTGATCGCCTATCAGCTAGACGCCAATGATTGGTATGTCCGGACGGCTCGCCGCCTTTTGCAGGAACGGGCGGCCGAGAAGAAACTTTCCGCGAATGCGAAGGAAAAGCTTTCGAAAGTGGCATTCGACCATGACGACGAAACCCGTCGGCTGCGCGGTCTTTGGGCGATTCACACGACGACCGGCCTGAATGATGATGACATCAAGCGAGCGCTCAAGGACAAGGGCCCCTATGTTCGGGGCTTCGCCATTCAACTCGCGACCGAGGACCGGAAGCCGTCGGAAAGTCTTCTGAAGGAGTTCGCTCGACTGGCAAAAGAGGATACTTCACCGGTCGTTCGCCTTTATCTTTCCTCGGCGGCAGATCGTTTGCTGCCCGAACAGCGATGGGCGATCGTTGAATCGTTGGTCACTCACTCGGAAGATCAAAAGGATCACAATCTCCCTCTCATGTATTGGTACGTTTCGGAACCGTTGGCCGACGTTGACACCGGTCGCGCTTTCACCTTGTCCCAGAAATCGGCGCATCCACAACTCCTGGAATTCATGACGCGCCGAATCGCGATGACCAAGGGAGCGGACGGACTCGCAGCGATTACGGAGGGACTTCGCGATGCGAGTGCGGATCAGCAGAAGCTCATCGTTCAGGGACTCGTCAAAGGTTTGCAAGGCCAACGGCGCGCCGAAGCGCCGAAGGACTGGCCCGCGATTTCTGAAAAGCTTTTGAAGAGTGAAGATGCCCCCCTCGTCGCGATGGTGCGATCGCTGGCAGTCAAGTTCGGTGACTCGACCGAATTGGCCCTCCTGCGCAAAACACTCAACGATCCGAACGGCGATTTCGGCAAGCGTAAGGAAGCACTACAGACACTGATCGATGTGAAGGATCCAGAGCTTGCCCCGTCGCTTCGAGCACTGCTCAGCGACCGCCAGCTTCGCATTTCTGCGCTTCGTGGGCTGGCGAACTACAGCGATCCCGCGACTCCAGATGCAGTGTTGGCAATCTACGGTGATCTTTCGCTCGATGAAAAGCGTGATGCGCTCGTGGTGCTCACCTCTCGCGCGGAGTATGCGTCGAAGCTGCTTGATGCGGTCGGCAAGAAGAAGGTCGCCGCGAAAGACATCAACGCCGATCTGATCCGGCAACTTCGAAGCCTGAAAAGTGAGGCCATTGAAAAGCAAGTCGCCGAGGTTTGGGGAATCGCTCGTGACGTCAGCGAGGACAAGGCAAAGCTTATCGAGAAGTACAAGGAGCTTATCCTTTCACGTTCCGATACGCGGCCCGATTCTGCCTTGGGACGTACGGTATTCGTCAAAACGTGTGCGACCTGCCACGAGTTGTTCGGAACGGGAAGCGATGTCGGACCAGGGCTGACAGGATCGAATCGACGCGATTTGAATTATGTTCTCCATAACGTCATCGATCCTAGCTCGGTGATGGCGAAAGAATACCAACCTTACACGGTCGTCACCACGGATGGACGCGTCCTCACCGGATTGCTCAAGGGTTCGGACGACGCGAGCTATACATTCCGCACGGCAAATGAAACGATCGTTCTACCGAAGGACGAAGTTGATGAGATGGCCCTCTCTCCAAAATCGATGATGCCGGAGGACCAGTGGCAGCAACTATCCGAGCATGAAATCCGTTCGCTCGTGGCGTATCTAGCGAGTGCGGAACAAGTCCCAATGCGGGCGACCGCCGAGACCGCGTCACTGATATTCAATGGAAAAGATCTCACGAATTGGCACGGAGAAAAGAAATTCTGGTCGGTCGAAAACGGTGAACTTGTCGGCAAGTCGCCGGGACTGAAACACAACACGTTCCTCGTGAGCGATCTTTTAGTTTCTGATTTTCGCCTTCGCGTGAAGGTAAAGCTAACTCCTAATGCTGGCAACAGCGGCATCCAATTCCGAAGCCAAGAGCTAGGTGACGGCGAAATGAAAGGCTATCAGGCCGACATTGGCGAGGGATGGTGGGGGAAACTGTACGAGGAGAACGGCCGGGCGATTCTTTGGGATAAATCAGGCGAATCTCTGGTGAAGAAAGAGGAGTGGAACGACTACGAGATCGTCGCCGTCGGTCACCGCATCAGGACGTATATTAACGGTCAGTTGAGTGTCGACTTGATCGATAAGCCCGGCGCGACCGAAGGAAAGCTCGCCCTTCAAATTCATGCGGGACCTGCCATGGAAGTTCGGTTCAAGGACTTCCAATTAGAAATCAATCCCGCGGTCGAGTCTGCCAGCACGAAGTAGTCGATTCCCTTAGCGATCGGTTCGTCAAAGGACGATCGATCGCGTTTCATTTTCACTCGAATCATCAAACGACAAAGGAGTCATTACACATGAGGCGATTTTGCCTCTTCCTATTTGCGACCGTGGTTGGTCTTGCAGTTGAAGTTTGCGCTGACGAGGCCCCGACGCTCAAGGTCATGTCGTACAACCTTCGGTATGCGGCTCCCCTTGGTGAAAACTCTTGGCCGGTCCGTCGACCGATTCTGAAGCAGTGCATCGAAAAGAATGATCCCGATCTCATTGGCACGCAAGAGGGACTCTATCATCAATTGAAAAACGTGGCGGACGATTTGCCTTCCTATGCTTGGATTGGGCTGGGACGCGAAGGAGGAAGTCGCGGCGAATTCATGGCGATCTACTACAAGAAGGATCGCTTTGAGCCGCTTGAATATGACCATTATTGGCTCAGCGATACTCCGAATGTGATCAGTTCGACAAGCTGGGGGAATAGCGTTCGTCGAATGGTGACCTGGATCAAGTTCCATGATCGCGCGGCGAAGCGAGACTTCATTCACATCAACACGCACTTCGACCACCAGGTCGAGAAGGCAAGGCAAAAGAGCGCGGAACTCGTCGCCGAGCGGACGAAGAAGCTCGGTGATCGGCTACCCATCATCCTGACGGGGGACTTTAATTCACCTGCCGGAGAAAAGAGCGTCGCTTACAAGACATTGACGGCACCGGGGCTGTTTGTTGATTCATGGGAGGAAGCAGAGAAGGGGAGTCCGCGCACACTGAGCTTTAACGGCTTCCAATTCCCGGCGCCGTTGGAAGGAGGGCGTATCGATTGGATTCTCCTCAAGGGGCCGATCCGTGCGAAAAAGATCCTTATCGATGATTTTGCCGCTGAAAAGCAGTATCCGAGTGATCATTTTCCTGTGATCGCGACGCTCGAATATGCTCCTTAGAGCCCCCGCAGCCATATGATAACCCGAGTGATCCCGGTCAATCGGGATGAATCGAGTGCCCGGTCCTCTGGAAAAGGATCGGGTCTTTCTTTTCCGAGCAGGATGGATGATGGAAGCTGGTATTGTCGGTCTCCCGAACGTTGGCAAATCGACTCTCTTCAATGCCCTCACGGCCGCGGGCATCGCGAGCGAGAACTACCCGTTCTGCACGATCGAGCCCAATGTCGGCGTCGTTCCGGTGCCCGATGCAAGACTCGCGAAAATCAATGAGTTCATTCCCGCGCAAAAGATCATTCCCGCGATCCTTCGG
>JAIEPU010000105.1 GCA_019748235.1 bacterium | reverse complement strand
CGGCTCTTCGAGCACTTTACACCCAGTGGGACCCAATTATCTGCCGATCCGGTCCCCGTTTAAGCGCCGATCTCCAGCCGTGAGAGCCTCGCGCTGCATGTGGGCCAAAGGCTTACTGGTGACGATGTCGTGCGCGTACTTGATCAAGTGACGAAGCAACGTGGTTCACCCAAAAGCATTCGAGTTGACAATGGTCCAGAATTCATCTCTAAGAGTCTCGATCTTTGGGCTTACTGGAGTAAAGTGGAGTTGGCATTCAGCCGACCAGGCAAACCAACAGACAATGCTTTTATCGAATCATTCAATGGAAAGTTCCGAGAGGAGTGTTTAAATCAACATTGGTTCCTGTCGCTCGAAGATGCTCAAGAGAAGAGCAACAAATGGCGACTGGACTACAATGAACGGCGACCTCATAGCAGTCTGGGGAATGTTCCCCCAGCGGAGTTCGCATCAAGGCATCGGCCCTCGGCTCCGGCTACGCCGTCACCTCTGGCCAATGCCTTGCATCCATGAAAAATCGCCTTCGAAGTGGATCAAAAACCCATAGCAGGTCAACAAATGACCCTACTCTCATAACACCTGGCACAAACCATAGAGGCAGGTCACTCCGACGGTGCATGGAAGCCATGAAAGGCTTTTACCGGAATGATTTGACTCGTTAAGAAAGTGCGGGTGCCAGCGATTATTCCAATTATGCATCCATCCCTTATAAATATATGGGCAAGTTAGGTTGACATTTCCGATCCGATCGAATGATCCGTGGGTATAAATCCTCGCTCAAATCGTATCTCTTGCGTTTTTATCGAACCCTACTGAAAGGAATAGCATTATGGCTCATGAGCCGATCTGTTCTATTTCATCTTGTACTGGGGCTTCGGGAATTGATCTGACTCGTTGTACTTCCGATTCACATCAGGTCTTCATTTTTGTCTTTCATTCCCAATGCCCGAGTTCGCCATCCCAATCGACTACTAAAGGGAGTGTTCCGCCTCCATCAGAGCCACCGATTGCTGGCCGACTTGACTCTCTTGGCCCTGTTCCAAACCGTGAACTGAGGATGCTTCGCATGTTCCACGAAGTGGGACGGGCATTCCAAGATGGTGCGAGGTCGCTTCGAGAAATTGCCAAACTGCTCGAAACTCGCGATATCGAGGGAACGCATCCTGGCTCAGTACCAAGCACGCTTGCATCAATCTCTCGGGAGTGTGCCTACGCGAAGAAGTCTTTCGGTAAACGATTTCAATTGCAAGGCGATGCTCCTCTCTTTGTATCCCGTGGTCGTGGATATTCGATCTCGGGAATGAGCGATCTCGGAATGCGCGCATGGAGGATGACCCGCGAATTCTTGATTTGTCAGAACATCATTACACCTCAAAACTGATCACATCCTACTTGGAACACCACCTCAAGCCGTTCCAAGTTCTGCATCACGATTTTCGATCGCGATTTCATCGTTAGAGTTTTCATCAGTCGTGCGGCCGTCGTTTGGGCCGCAACTTTTCGAACACATGCAATCATCTGGAGATTCCACTATGGAAAATGTTTTTGATGTAATTCGCTTGCTGCTGCTTTGCGGCACGATTCTCACGCTTGCATTGATGGTTTTGGTCTCGCTTCCTCAGAGCAAGCTTCGGGATATGCTCGTCCAAATCGTCGGGTGGCTCTTCGCCGCCTTCTGCGGCGTCTATCTCGTTTC
This sequence comes from bacterium, assembly GCA_019748235.1. Classification (GTDB taxonomy): domain Bacteria; phylum Planctomycetota; class Planctomycetia; order Kolteriales; family Kolteriaceae; genus JAIEPU01. Next base: position 70,843 of record JAIEPU010000105.1, on the reverse strand, counting down.
TCCCATTGATGTCCTTCCCGAGGCATTAGTTGGACCCTTCGGCTTGGTCGATGATTTAGGGGCTCTCGTCGCGGGAGTCCTTTCGGCACGCGCCGCGTGGAAGGCCGGCTAGCGTTCACTGCGGATTCATCACACGTCCATCAAGCAGGAGACCGCAATGAGCAAAGAAAGAGTCATCGATATTCCACTTAGCCGACTAGATTGCCATCCACAGGTACGCGAGCAGTTCGATGAGGAATCGCTCGCGGGATTAGCCGTCAGTCTTCGGACTATTGGGCAACTTGTTCCGATTCGGGTCCGCCCGGTCGGCGATCGCTTTCTGATCGTTGACGGAGAACGACGTTTTCGAGCTGCCAAGATCGCCGAATTAGATTCACTTGAAGCTGTCTTGGATGAGCGGAAGCTTGCTGATGCGGATGTCATCCTTCAACAACTGACAACGAACGTGCAACGTGCCGCTCTTGTTCCCTTAGAGAAGGCCAAGGCCATTGATCGCATGATGCGAATGACGGGCTGGAATGGGGCTCAAGCCGCTGGACATCTAGGGATCTCGGCGCCGACCGTGACCCGTTTGCTTCGATTACTTGAACTACCCAGTGACGTTCAACTGCTCATCGATAGTGGCAAACTTCCTGCCAGTACCGCTTACTCACTCCTTCAGGTAGATGATCCGAATAAGAGGGCCGAACTGATTCAAGCCGCAGCGACGGGCGGTCTGACACGAGAGGTCGCGAATAACCACGTTCGAAAGTCGATGCACCGAACGAAACCGCAACGCAGTCGCTCATCTACCCGAATGACATTGTGCGTCGACAAATCTCAGTCCGTTACCGTGACTTCTACCATTCCTTCACTCGAGCATCTGATTTTGTTACTCGAGGATTTGCTGAGCAAAGCGAGGAAGGCCCGCACTTCCGGTTGGGAGCTCAGCACTCTGGCTCGTGCCCTTAAAGACCAGGCGAAAGGAGGCCAGGCATGACAGACCAACAGATGATTGGAGCAGCACTGGCAGTCATCGCTATTGCCATCGTCTATTCATCACGGACGAAAAGAGTCTCCATTGACCGAGCGCTGTGGTGGTGGACGCATAACGATCCCGTTCGGGTGAGGGATCTTCTGAATGGCGGGATTCTAATTTTGGGCATGACGGGAAGCGGCAAATCGAGCTCGTCCGGCAAACAAATCGCGCGCGCATTAGTTCGTGACTCGCAATCCTTTGGATTGATACTGGCAGCTAAACCGGAAGATCTTCCTATGTGGACAGACATCTTCCGTACAACCGGGCAGTCAAAGCGATTGTTGGTTTTCGACGGAGCCAAAAGCCGTCTTCGAATGAACTTCCTCGAAGAAGCCTCTCGCTATGGTGGCGATACCAGAGAGATCACCAAATGTATTACGACGATTGGCGAGACATTGGCTTCAGGTGATCGAGGGCGAGGAGGTGAAAACGCGGCTTTCTTTCTCGCACAGCAAGAACGACTGATTCACTTCGCAAGCGAAGTACTGAGGGCGGCGGCGGGCAAGGTGACTTCGTCGGAGTTACATCGGTTTATCACTTCGGCGGCTCTTTCTCGCGAAGAACTCTCGAATGAACGTTGGCGGGGGGACTTTCACAACAAATGCATTCAAGCCGCGCATAAGCAAACACAATCCGCGCGCGGCCGCCATGATCTCATGCAAGCGATCGATTATTTTCTGGGCGAATACCCGTCGATGGCGGATCGAACGCGTTCATCGATCCTCGCAGGAGTCATGGGAACGCTATTCGTCTTCAACAGCGGACTGGTGCATGACCTCGTTTCAACGAAGACGAATTTCACGTTCGACCAGATGCGTCGTCGTAGGCAGTGGCTACTCGTCAATCTAGCGCCATCGGAATATGGAGACAGCGGTCGATTCATTGGTGCCGGCTTCAAGTATCTCTTTCAACGATACATATTGCGACTCGCGGCGAAACCTTCCAACCCGTTCCATGTTTGCTGGTGTGACGAAGCGCAAAACTGGACCAACAAATTTGACGCCGAATATCTCGCGCAATGCCGCAGCCATCGCGGGTGCATGGTGTTTCTAACGCAGTCCGTGCACAGTTTTCACACCGCGATGCAGTCGGAAGATGCCAAACAGCAAACGCTCAGTCTGCTTGGTAATTTCAATCACCGCATTTTTCATGCACTCGGTGATGTTGAAACTGCCCAATGGGCGAGCGATTCATTAGGCCGACGGCTTGAAACCCACTTTGGTGGTTCAACACAACCGGCGGAAAGCGTCTTCGACCAATTGTTCGGCGTCAATCGATCGACTGCCAGTTTCAATACCCAGTATGAACCTGTCCTTCAGCCGGGTGTATTCATGAATGGCCTGCGCAATGGAGGTCCGCGAAATGGCCACCTATGCGATGCCGTGATTCTCCGACCAGGAATGCGGTTCTCGAACGGCGAGAACTATCTCATCACCACATTCAGCCAGAGGTAACCCATGTCCTTTACACAAGATCAAACTGCGCAGCAGCAAGGAAACAGTTTTCGAAATGGCATCAATGTCTTCTATCTGCTCATCAGCGGCCTGGCGACGGCATTCGCCGTTTTCTTCCGCCGAAGCTTCGGAGGTGAATCGCTTGGCATCAATGCCGTTGCCGCCATCGTCATCATGCTCTTTTTCATGATGGCCTATCCACAGAGTGGGGGCTTAAGCCTGTTCTTTTGTCTGTGGTGGGGAGCACTGGTGCTTCAGCGACTGGGGCATTTTTATCGGCGTCTTCGTGGGATCGGCTTACATAGCCGATTCGATGGGGTCACCTGGCTAGAGACGCTTATGCCATTCATTGGCTCCTCGTTGGCGAGATTATTCGAAGTGGCGTTCTGCCTCTTTATCGGAACGCAGATTGGAGCGCGCGATGCGGGCTTATCACAATTCTTCATCTGCGGCGGCATTGGGTTACTTCTCAAGTTTTTTGCTGACCGACACATCGATTACATGCAAGTCAGGCAACTGAATGATGCCACGATCGACCAGCAAGCCATGGTGGCTCGCTGGCGTGGCGGCAAACTGTGAAAGGGACGAAGTCATGAGCGAACAAGAACAAGGGCGTCCTTCTTTTTGGGGGCCACTGCAAGCGTCGTGGCGGCAGGGACTTAAAGAACTGGCGCAGTATCTCCCAGCCTTCCCGGAGAATCCTCGTCCGATCGAGGAACCTGGGACGATGGGAAACCCGACACCGCCGATGGTCACGGATCAGCTGCGCGGAGAGTTGAATCAAGGTCACGGAAAGACGAACGAATATGACCGGTTGCTCGAGCGTTATGCGTCACGAGGCGAGGGGAACGAGCAGCGCGATCAGGATTATGAACGCTAGCCTAACGTGGGAGGCATGATGTCGCTGTCGAGTTTATGGTTCTTTGCTTGTTGCTATGGGGCGTACAAGCTTGGGCATTTCAATGGCAATCAACCCGGCCGCACCAAAGAGTTCTTATCGCTGGTTTGGTTGAAGCTGTATCGGTGGCTGGTTACGCACTGAGAACTCATCACAAGATGGGAGAAGGTTATGTTAACGGATGTGTCGCAATTCATTGTCCTGGTCATCGTTCTAATGGCTTCCATCCTGAGCCGAATGTTCTTTTGGACAAAGCGAAATCCCGGTTAGGCATTGAACCCCGCAAAGATTGTTTGAAAGCATTTTGGAATCTACTCATGTCATCCAATATGGGATCAGAGGTGCCGTCAGCACTGATGACGATGCGGGATTTGGGGCAGATGTTGAATTTATCTGCTCGTTCCGTCCGGCGACTGCGCCGGGCGAACCTGCTGCCTGAGCCCGTGAAGTTAGGAGGAACGATCCGTTGGCGACGAGAGGTGATAGACCAATGGATTAGGCATGGATGCCTCCCACCTAAAGAACCTGCTGAGCAGATCCGGGACGACAATTCATCGGTTGTAACGGAGTTCTGGTATTTCGTCTGCCTCCGTTGCAATGGGAAATGGTTCGCGCCGAAGGCGAAGTTCGAATGTCCGCGTTGTGGACAAGTCAGTGTCTCGGCGGAACGACGTATTCCTCCGTGGGAGCAAGCACTCATATTGCCTAAGGACTAGATCTTAAGAATTGCGAGAAAGATGAGGGGAGGGGGCCGAATGCGCGATCGCATCGAAGACAAGGCGCCCCCGCTTTTTGTGAACGATGCCAGTATTACTGGCAATGATCGACCCGCCTGGATCACGTCTGAGTTGATTCGACAGACCATCAAGGTTTGGCAACCTTACTATCGATCTCGCCTGACAGCCGATGACGCGGTTACAATGATCGTCGCGGTAAGTCGAATGTTCGAGGTCATCAGGCGAGGTTGAACCATGAAGAGGTTCGTCGCGTTAGCACGAGTCAGCAGCCGGGAACAGGAACGCGAAGGGTTCTCGCTTGCGGTGCAGGAAGACGCTCTTCGTCTGTATGCCAACCGTGCAGGTGGCGAAATCGTCCGGCTGTTCCGTATCGCCGAAACAGCCAGCAAGTCGGACGAACGCAAGACATTTCGTGAACTGATCGTTTACGCAAAGAAGCATGCGCACGAACTTAACGGCCTACTGTTTTATAAGGTCGATCGTGCGGCACGTAACCTCTTCGATTATGTCGAACTGGAACGGCTGGAATCTGATTTCAATGTCCCATTCATCTCTGTCTCACAGCCAACCGACAATAATCCCGCCGGTCGCATGATGCGTCGAACACTCGCGAACATGGCATCGTTCTACACCGAACAACAGTCAATAGATGTTCGTGAAGGCCATTCTCGGCGGGTTCAGGAAGGTTGGTTCGTAGGTAAAGCACCCTATGGCTACCGGAATGTCCGAAAGGACGGGCGGAGCATCATCGAGATCGACTCTAGTCCTGCCGACAATGTCAGGCGTTGTTATCACCTGTATGCCTACGGCAATTTGACCCTTGATGGAGTAGTGGAGAAGCTGGCAGAAGAAGGAAGGACCTATCGGCCTTCAATGCCTCGATTCTTGAGGAACACTCTTCACACGATTTTACGGGACCGATGTTACATTGGTGAAATCGAGTTTCGCAGTGAATGGTACCCAGGCAAACAAGAGCCGCTGATTGACCGTACCACGTGGGATCGCGTCCAGGCCCTGCTGGGAGGACACCTCTACCAATCTCACGAGATGACCTACGCTTCAGAATTCATGACATGCGGTCATTGCGGTCACGTGATCACCGGCGAACGTAAGCTCAAAAGAACGAAAGCCGGTGAGAAAGCTTACGTCTACTATCGTTGCTCACACTATTCTCGTGGCAATCATCCGAGAATTCGTGTGACCGAGCAACACATCGACAAGCAGGTGGTGGATCTCTTCGACCGTATTCGCATCGAAGACGATTCCATTCGTGAATGGTTCAAGACGGTGCTTACATTGCAAACACAGCAATCTCAAACCGAGTCGGTCGCTCAAAGGGCTGAGTTGACACGACAAGAATCGCTCCTCGTCAACCAGCAAGATCGGTTGCTGAATCTGCGATTGGATGATTCCATTGATGAGGCAACTTTCGCCAGGAAGCGAACCGAGATCCGCGATCGCTTAGCGCGAATCAAGCTACAGCTCGATGTACTGGATCGTTCACATGACGAAACGGCGGATCTAGCAGTGAAAGCGTTTGAACTTTCGCAAACCCTCAAAGAGCGGTGGCTTACGGCGGATTATGCGACGAAGAGGCGAATCCTGGAAATCGTGCTTTTGAACTGCCGGCTCGATGACGTAACTATCGTGCCCACAATAAGAAAGCCCTTCGACGTGCTCGCCGAAGGGCTTGTTTCGAAGAATAGTCGGGGCGAGAGGATTTGAACCTCCGGCCTCATGATCCCGAACCATGCGCTCTAGCCAAGCTGAGCTACGCCCCGAATGAATGGGAATCTTATGGGATTGCCTGTTCCTGTCAATGTCTGCGCAGGGTTGGGAAAGGTTCGCTCTGCTTGTCGACGTTCAACTTTTATTTGAGCGTAAGGCATTACCTTCATTACAGATCAGGAATGTATCCGACAAAGCTTGCGAGATTCTTGCAATCCTTCGGACGCTTGCCTTCGTCGTAGGGAAAGGGGCCTTTCAGGTCGCCCGGATCTCTCGAGTGGAAACCAATTTCGAGGCAACTTGTCCCGTGGTTCGACAAAGATGGTTCCGGGGTCTGTCCTGCTGACGGGGGGGAGGTATGTGTCGATGAAGATATTCTCGTTGATTTTTGCCGGTGGGGCGATCGCTACGATGTGTGCCATTCATGCGATGGGCGAGGATGAGCAGCGAATCAACGAAATCCACCGGCTTCGCGCGATGGGACAGGCCGGACTAGATGAAGCCTTTCATCGGAAGCCAGAGCAGAAGAAAGCTCAACCGCCAGATAATCGAGTGAATGGGAGTGAGCCATCGAATGAACTGAAAGAATGGCGGGAGTTCGTCGATGCCGTCGCCGGCCAAAGAGACGCCTGGGCCTCGCGCCTGTATTGGTACACGGAGATTGAGGAAGCAAAAAAGGAGGCACAACGCACGAATCGTCCGATCCTCTCGTTACGGTTGCTCGGAAAACTGACTGACGAACAGAGCTGTGCGAATAGTCGCTTCTTTCGCAAGACCCTTTATCCAAATGAAGAGTTGGGTAACTATCTTCGCGATCATTTCATCCTTCATTGGGAATCGGTTCGTCCAGTACCAGTTGTCACTATCGATTTCGGCGATGGACGTACTCTCAAACGGACGATTACTGGGAATAGCATCCATTACATCCTCGACGCACAGGGCCGATTAGTGGATGCGTTGCCTGGGCTGTATAATCCCCAAACCTTTCAATCGGGACTTGTGCAGGCTTACGACTTAGCGAAGTCGTGTAGCACCCACAGCGACGAGAAGAGGATCGATGCGCTCGTTGCCTATCACTCGGAATGTATCACTCGACTCGATACGAAGCTCAGCGGACTTTTTAAGTCATGGGGCATAACCAGCGATCAAGCCAACGAATTTCGAAATTGGTTGAGCCATTCGCAACGTCAACAATCGCAATCCAGTGTTGACAGCAATACTCGCCCGAATCCCATGATCTCACCCATAAGTTTGGCGATAATGGTAGGGGCAACCTCCACACGATCGAACGTTGCATCTGATAAGAACGTGATGCTCGCAATTCGCGGGATTGAGCGGCCCGTCGAGCGTGCTAATGCGACAGCGCTTCCGAAGAATGTGGTGGAAAGACCCATCGTGGACGGGTTCATGATGGAGTTAGAGGATTTCAGCCTCCGTCGTGACATCGACACCGTCCAAAACGAATATGGATTCCACCGCGCCATTCACGCTGCTCTGGCAGACCCAAAGGGTGCCGATCAGTCCCTCCAACAATTCACGGAATGGGCGTATTCAGAGCTGTTTCTCGCACCATTGAATGACCCGTGGTACGGGCTTCGGGCAGAAGCTTATGACGGATACGATTACAAACCAGATTCCAAGAAGGAAGCCGCATCGAAACGCCCGATACAGAGTATCGACGAGAAAATAATGAGATTTCGGCTGAGTAAATCCGCTCCCTAACCTTCTTCCTCCAGCCGCTTCGCCTCTTGGACGTAGGCTTTGAAGTCGTTGATCTTGTAACTGATGAAGAGGAAGGCGTGGTGGAGGGCCTGGTACGTCGGGTCCTCCTCGTCGTCTTGGTAGTCCTTGCGGAGTTCTTGAAGCTTCACCAGAATTTGTTCAACGGTCAGCATGCGTGCGGTTCCTGTGTGTGAGTGAGTGATTTGATGAGTGGTCCAATCGATGCATGAATGGCCAGCGCGAGTGTCTCTTAGTATCCGACCTCGCATACAAATGCCGATCGGGTGGTCCAGACAACTTGTTGTCTGGATGCCGAAGGCACAAGAGGGAATGCTGTTTTCGAGCAATTGCTGACGTGTTCGATATCGTTGGATGCACCAAGTCAATAGCCCTCTTGTTGCTTCGCAACCCCGACAACGAGTTGTCGGGGCCACCCGGACTGCAGAACCCGCGGGACAATAAGACGCCGCGATCGGATTCGACTTTTACCAATCCACTATTCCGGCAATGCGATGGTCAGGTCCTTGAACGCCTTCACTTGGCCGGTGATGGCGGGTTCGGTCGGAAGTCGTTCCATGCTCGATGCCCCGAAGAAGCCGGCAATGCCTTTGGTGTTCTCGAGGATGTACTTGGCATCTTCCGGCATCGCGATCGGGCCGCCGTGGCAGAGGACGATGATGTCGGAGCGGACCTTGACCGCGGCATCGTACATCGCCTGGATCGGCTTCACGCAGTCTTCGAGCGTAAGATGCGTCTTCGCGCCGATCGTGCCCGAAGTGGTGAGCCCCATGTGCGGGATTAAGATGTCCGCGCCTGCCTCGGTCATGCGAGCGGCATCGTGCTCGTTGAAGACATAAGGACAGGTCAAGAGGTCGAGCTCATTCGCTTGGCGGATCATGTCGATCTCGAGGTCATAGCTCATTCCGGTCTCTTCCAAGTTCTGACGGAAGACGCCGTCGATGAGCCCGACGGTGGGGAAGTTTTGGACCCCCGCGAAGCCGAGCGATTTGATCTCGGCAAGGAAATGGTCCATCTGCCGAAACGGGTCGGTGCCACACACGCCGGCGAGGACAGGAGTCTTTTGAACGATGGGAAGGACTTCGCGCGACATATCGACGACGATCTGATTCGCGTCGCCGTACGGCATCAAGCCTGAGAGGGAGCCGCGTCCGGCCATGCGGAATCGGCCCGAGTTATAGATGATGATGAGGTCGATCCCCCCCGCCTCAGCACATTTAGCACTGATGCCGGTCCCCGCGCCGCCGCCGATGATCGGTTTACCCTCGGCCATCAAAGCGCGAAAACGGGCCAAAATCTCCGATCGTGTCTGCCGACGTCTCATGCGACCGATTCCTGAAAGGGGTGATGACGCTTCGCGGGGATCATGCCGTGGACGATCCACTACTCTTATTGTCCGCGTATCGCACAAACTATCAATGCACCAAGCCGAGGGCTACTGAAGTTCGATTCGAGAGACCTGATCCGCCAATTACTCGGCGAAACAAGCGGGGAGGGGTCAAACCATTCCGAACCGTTTGCGAGCGATCCATTCGATCGTCATCAGAACGAGGAAAAGGGTCAGCACTTCCCAGCGATCCCAAAGCGTGACGACGATCGGCTGAGAGACTTCCAAGTTGAGATCTTTTTTGTCGAGCGACTGGAGGAAGTCGGCGAGCTCCAAATGCCGATGGAATTCTCCCCCCGTCGTCTTGGCGATGTTCTGCAGCAAGGTGAGATCGGCCGCTGGCTGCTGCGATTCGGCATCTTCCGAAAAGACCAGAAACTTGACCTTCGTCGTGCCCAGGTCCCGTTCCCCTGACTTTCCCGTTACCTCGAGCGTGAAGTCCCCGACCGCGTCGGTTTGCCAAAAGGTCCCCTGAAAACTCTCTCCCTGTTGAAAGATTTCGAGCGGGACTTTCTTTCCGTCAGGAGTCTCCACCGAAGCGGTCACGGTCGCCTTGGTGATGGGAGCACCATCGGCTTCATGGGCATGAATGGAAATCGGAAGACTTTGACCAAGGGAAAGTCGGCGCGTGGGGAGAGATACTTTTAAGCTTGGTGAGCCGGAGTCCTCTTTCTTCGCGAGCCAAAGAATGAGCTGTCGCCAGAACCGGGCGTGATAGCCGATTCCTGTCTTGTCCTTTCGCCATCGCCAGGTGGTATCTCCCGCGAAGGCGATCGAACGCCCCGCGCCGACGGTTTGAGCGGCGAGCATCGGCAATTTGTTGTTTGACGTGGCGAGGAGTTGTGCGGCCGGCTTCAACCCAGACCAACGGCTCGCGCCGTCCAGAGGTTTGAGTTGTTTCCAAATCGCCAGATTTGCCTCGGGTGTATTGGCAAGCCGCATGATGAAGTGGCGCAGGCCAATGTCGGTCGGGATCATCGGCAACTGACCCTGAAGTTGTCCGTCTCCCGGTTGAACGTCAACAGGGAGGACGCCGGCGAGTGGTGATGTTCCCCAGCCCCCTGGTCCAAATGAATCGTAGCCCCCCATCATCATGAAGCCGGTGCCACGATCTTTGACGAGACTTGCGATCTTCGTGATTTGTTCTGGTGAAAGCTGGGACGACGCAATATCGCCGAGAATGATGACGTCGAATCTTCCTGGTTGAATCAATTCGTCGGGAAGCGTCGCACGATTCCCTCCCTCGTTGAGGAGAAAGATTTGCGATAGTTCGATGTCGGCCGACTGATCGAGCGCCCAACGAACGTACTTCGGTTCCCAGAACCGATACTTCCCCTCGATTTCGAGCACGCTGATGCCACCCGATAGGACCGTCACCCAGGTGCTGACCGAGTTATTGCTCGTTTGCCGGTCGCCGGTTGCGCTTGCTTCGAGGGTGACTTTGAGATCGCCAGGAATCGTGGGGACCGCTTGAAGGTCCGCGAGTAAGCGGCTCGCCTCGGCTGGGGAGCGAAACTCCCCCTTTGCCTGCTCGACGTCGTTGAAGAGGAGGCGAATACTAATCGGTTGATTCGCGAAGCCCGCGATGTCGAATTCACCCGTCACGGGAAGACGATTTTTTGCGAAGACGGTCGGATTCGTTCGGATCGATCGTGCAATGAGGTCGCGTGCTTGTTCCGAGACGACTTCCTGGCCATAGCCGAAAGTGTGGATCGGCGTTTTGGTGGAACGGAATTGCTTCGCGACCTGGGCGGGAGAGATGCCCGCTGTGTTCGTTCCATCGCTGAAGAGGATCACTCCCGCGACTCGTTCGCCGGCAAGTTGTCTGCGTGCTTGATCAAGGGCGTCTCCGATCGCGGTTCGTTCCTCGATCGGTTTCGCATCGACAATCGCCTGCTTCGAGGCTTCAGCAAGGCTTGATCCAAATCCGAACCAACGAATGTTGACTTTCTGTTGCAGACGTTCGATGGGTGCCTGCGAATCAGTCAGATCTTTGGTCACCGCGTCCCAACGTGTGCGACCGGCCGTTTCATCAGCAAGCTGCATACTCCGCGATTCATCGACCAGCATGAGAAGTGTGGAGGAGAGCTGTTCTTGATGGGTGTAAATAATACTGGGCCGAAACATGATGAAGAGGAGCACGAGAATCGCAAGGGTGCGAAGAATGAGGAGTAGTCGCCGACCGCGAACACCTTTCGGGTAAGTCCAAAATGAAAAGAGGAGAAGCGCGATGCCGATTAACGACACGAATGACCAATGAACGATAGGGTCAACGGTCATAACGCTCGCTGCAACTCGATGTTCTGGAAACAGTTCATACGCAAGTGACGCCTGGACAGACGGTTGGATCACCTTGAGCCAGGCGTCGTCCGGATTTCGGACCCTGCGAATACAATCATCATAGTCTCAAGAGCCATTCTACGAGGAGGCCGAACGGCGCGGGATTTCAAACAGGTGGGTGAAAAGAATCGAACTCCCATTTTTTTCGTCGCCCGATTTGCCGGTCGCGGGTAATAGTGGGGGGAGACTTTTGCAGAATTGTCGTGAAGGGGAATCACATGGCCACGGTCGCACCCGATCTGATCAGCCACACAGCGGTCAGTAACAACGAAGAAGAACGAGCACGGGTTATCAAGCTCGCGAACACCGAACAAGCCAAGCGTGAGCGAGTCAAGTTAGCGGCCGCTTATCGGATCATCGCCCGGATGGGACTCGATGATGGCATCGCCGGTCATATTAGCCTTCGGGTGCCTGGAGCGCCGGACTATTTCTGGGTGAACCCCTTCGGTCTATACTTCCATGAAGTACGAGCGGATAACCTCGTCCTCGTTAATCATCATGGAGAGATCATCGACGGCGGGACGATGATCAACTTCGCCGGATTCTGCATACACTCAGCCATTCACCAGCTACGGCCAGACGTTAACTGTGCATGCCATACGCATCCCCCCGGCGGAACGGCGTTCTCCGCCCTCGGGATTGAGCTTGAGCCGCTTGATCAAGTCGGCTGCTCGTTCTTCGAAGATCACGTTCTCCACACGGAGTACGGAGGCGTGGTGCTCGATAGTGACTACGCGATGGGTATTGCGAAAGCTCTCGGCAATAAGAGATCGCTCGTGCTTCAGAATCACGGGCTGCTCACGGGCGGGGCAAACGTGGAGCAGGCATTGATTGACATGCTCGACATGGAGCGGACGTGTAATGTCAACTTGAAGGCTTACGCGACCGGCAAGAAAGTTCATCCGGTTCCCGCCGAAAGCGCGCGGCAGGCTCGAGCTGTTTACACGCAGCCGCACCGTTACCCATTCCAGTTCGCCGCTCTGATCCGTTGGCTCAATAAGTTCGAGACCGACTACGATCCGTGGTTCGGTGGCGACTATTTGATGTCGATGTAAGCGCGCTCGTGCGTTCGAATGATCGATTAAAACGCTAAAGGGTGGTCGCCGATTGGGGACCGCTCTTTTCATTTGCGCACATGCTCGGATTGATTTTGGCTTAACCGAATTTGCCCGATAGGGCGAGGTCGAGAGCCGCCTTCGCGTTGACGGCGCCGATACTGTCCGAACCGGTGATCTTCTTCGTTACAGACTGGGTAATGATGCTCCGCAATTGATCAGGACGGAGATTCGGTTTTGCTGAGAGTAAAAGGGCGGCAATTCCCGTCACTTCGGGGGCGGCCATGCTCGTGCCCGTCATGAATCGATATCCGCTCTGGGTCGTGGTGCTGTAGATATCGACTCCCGGTGCATCTACTTGAACCGCGCCGGTGGAACCGACCTTATTGGCTGTCGCAAGGACGTTTCCGTTGACATCATAGGCACCAACAGAAAGTACATTCGAATAGGTCTTACTATAGACGGCGGGATAGCTCGGGCTCTTCGCTGAGTCGTTACCGGATGCGGCGACGATGAAGACTCCCTTACTCTGGGCATAGCCAATGGCGTTGGTCACCAGTGGGTTATTCTCGGAACCACCGATGCTGACGTTAATAATCTGGGCGCCATTATCGACGGCGTAGCGAATGGCCTTCGCCAAGTCGTTGCTCGATCCGGTGCCTGCATTGTTCAACACCTGAAGCGGCATCAGCGTGACATTGGGGGCGAGTCCGGTCACTCCAAATCCATTGCTCTCGCCAGCAATTTCTCCTGCCACGAAGGTGCCGTGCCCGTTGACATCAGACGGGGTGTTGTCGAGATTGACGAAATCCCAGCCGTTCACGTCATCCACATAACCATTCTTGTCATCATCGATCCCGTTATTCGGGATCTCTCCGTAGTTGGTCCAAACATTGTCAACGAGATCCGGATGATTGAGTTGAATGCCTGTATCAAGGACGGCAACGATGATTCCCTTGCCGCTATAGCCGGAATTCCAAACGTCTTGAGCCTTGAGATTATCGATGTTCCATGCAGAGCTATAGTCCTTGGCGAGGACGGTGACATTCTGAACATTGCGAATGAGTCTGCCGGACGAACTGTTCGCAAATACTTCGAACCTGCCGTCCAGATTTTGCCCAATAACGACGCCTCCTGTCGTGCCGCCGATATCGGTCCATGCATTCCAAGCGGTTCCTGGACTGATCTGTGATCGCATCGACAGCCGATTCGCGGTGTTGACGACAAAAAGTTGCAATCGTCCGTCACTAGCACGGAACAAATCGACTTCGTTATAGCTTCCACCAAGCTTTTGAATGCTTCCCCACACGCTATTGGGGCTGAGCTGCCATCGTTGATAAAGGGCATTATCCGTTCCGAGGGCGAACAGTTCGAGTCTTCCATCGGCATTATCGATGACGTCGAAACTTTTGTATGTTCCCGCCCATCGCTGAAAACTGGACCAGCTCCCGTTGAGGCTGTTTTGCCACCGCTGATTAATGACTCCATCAGTGCCTAGCGCGAAGGTGTCCAATCGGCCGTCAGCGTCACGCTCTGTTTTGATTGTTTGAAATGAGCCATCCCAGCGTGTGTTCGCGCCCCACGTTCCGTTCGCTACCACCTGAGCGCGGGTGGTGATCGATCCATCGTTGTTAATGAGGAAAGCTTGGAGTCGACCATCCAGGTTTTGGATGACATCAACGGATTTGAATCCACCTGGTGTTTTCAACCAAGTGCCGTTCCATGCCCCGTTCGCGACGCTTTGCCAGCGCTGGTAGAGAGACCCGTCATTGCCGATGGCGAAGATTTCAAGCCGACCGTCAGAATTCGTTGCGATGTCGAACGTCTTGTATCCCGTTCCGAGGGATTCCCAGTTCGACCAATTGCCGTTCGGCTTCACTTGCCATCGATGAAGCAGATTTCCATCTGCCGTGAGAGCAAACGTCTCGAGTCGCCCGTCGGCATTCGTTGCGACTTGGGAGACGGTCGATGAAATCCCAAAGTCTTGCCATCCCGCCCATGACACGATGGATGCCGCCTGGGCACTGATGTCTGACGTTTTTTCGCCTTGAGTATCGGTATTTGAATTGGGATCGATTCGAAGGGGCGCGGGAGTGTCACTAAGAGTCTTTGGACTGATTGCCAAAAGTGCTTGAAGGGGAGAGGCGGTTAACATCGAGCGGTCTTCAAGACTCTCGATGTGAAGCGAGCGACAGGAAATGGCGCGTCTCGCATTCGGGTTCGGTGGACACGCGCCTTGCATCCGCGACTCCTGGCAGCGGCGATGAGACAACCACGTCCCTTGCGGCAAGGGGCCTGGTTGGGTCATCAATCCGTTTGGCCTGTTTACTTTGGAGCACCGCGACATGTAAGGGCGGTACTCGCTCCGGTCAATTCAATCATCGACCGATTGTCAAAATCACTAGACGATCCAAAGGGCTAGAAATGTGGCTTGTTCCGTGTCGGGACAGGGTTCTGACGATGGTACGGGTTGTCGATTTTGCGCCTCTTATTCAATTCCGCTCGATAATTCCCGTACTTTGCTCGGTGAAACGGCAATCTTGGTCGGTGTTGTAACTTATTGCCAGCTAAGGATTAGCGGAGTGATTTATGGGCTTGATTTTTCGCGAAAGCCGGGGAAGATGGGGAGCCTTCGCTCGCGGGAGTGCGAGTCATGGGAATGGATTCCGCTTCTTTCAGGTTCGGGATAAACGGCAATCGGCTTGCAGGAATGGCGAACTGCAGGTTTTTTGCGGCCTGACGAAGATGTAGGGTCTACGGGCCCAAGCAAGGATGTACTGCATGATCGGCCGTTTGTCGTACTTGATCGCATACCTTCCTTTTCGAATTCCCAAGTCCATCATCGTCGTCTCCGCGATCTTAGCCCTTGTCTCCACGGTCTCCTCCGCGAAATACCTTCGCTGGAATACCAGTCCCGAAGAGTTGGCTGCTCGCGGGAGTCAGTATCTCTCTGACCATAAGCAATTAATCGATGAGTTCGGCGATTTAGAACGAATCTTTGTCGTTGTCAGCAATCAGGGGGATGGGCTTCGATCTCGAGCATGCGTCGATCGGTTGGAAGAGGAACTCAGAAAGATTCCAGAACTCTCCGCCGTTCATGCGAGTATCGGACCCGCCGAACAGCTTCATCTCGCCACGCGCGCGATGCCCGAATCGGATCTTTCCCTCTTGGCGGATTCCTCCGGAGCGTTTCCAGCGATTCTCGCCGGCGAGGGGCCGGGCCGTGTTTTGCGTGATGCCCGGCGGATGTTGACCGACCTTGCGGCTCGCGCCGTCATCATGACCAAGCATGAGCAAGAGGAAATCGGCTCTTCCGCGCTGTTGTTATTGAACGCGATCGGCGGTGCCGTCGACGGTTCCGAAGCAAATATCTCGCTCAGTCCACTTCTTCGCGAGGAGAAGGATCGTCAATATCTGCGCGCGGACAGTGGGAAGTTCCTTTTCATTCGGCTCTTGCCGACCAAGGAGTATCAATCCCTTCACATCGTCTACAAAGTGATCGATAAAGTTCGCGATGTCATCACGAAAGTGGAGAAGGAATTCCCCGACGTCGAGGTCGGCTTGACTGGCAAGCTGGTGCTCCTTTCCGATCAAATGGTGATCGGCAGCCGCGACATGACTCTGTCGACTGCCTTGTCGAGCATCCTCGTTTTTGTGGCATTCGTCATTGGGTTGCGAGGCCTGCTCTTTCCGACCTATGCGATGATCGCGCTCGCGATGGGTATCGCATGGACGTTTGGTCTCACGACGTTTGCGGTCGGTGAGCTGACACTCCTAAGTGCGGCGTTCACGCCGATGCTCGTCGGTATCGGCATTGATTTCGGCATTCATTTGATCGCTCGTTACCAGGAGGAACGCCGTCATTCCGCGCCCGAGCCGGCGATGCGACGAGCACTTGAAGCAACCTCTCATGGAAACGTTACCGGTTCTCTTACGACATGTGCGGCCTTCTATACGGCGATGCTGACTAATTCGCCGGGGTTCAATCAGCTGGGATTTATCGCGGGCAGCGGTGTCATCCTCTGCATGCTTTCAATGACGGTTGTTTTGCCAGCGATGATCATTCTTCACGAGCGGATGTTCGGATCTCCACTGGTCGTTACTCCGCTCCGATCGATTCGCATGCCGGTTCCACAGCGTTTCCTTGGGCCTGGCGTGGTGGTCGGGTGCGCTGTTGCTACCGCATGGTGGGTGATGCTCGCGCCGCGCGTTGGATTTCGCGACAATGTTCTCGAACTGCAGCCTCCTCATCTCCCTTCGGTCAAATGGGAGGAGAAGATTCTCGCCGACGGCGATTCGACTCTCTTTGCCGCGATCGTGGTGGACGACCTTTCCAACGTGCCCAAGGTCGTGGAGCGCGCACAAAAACTCTCGACGGTCGGCGTCGTTCACTCGGTGCTCGATGGCGTGAAGGTTCCGACGACTCGGCGCGAGGAACTCCGCGGCAGGATCGCCGAGTCTCCCCTTCAACCAGAACACGAAAATGCTGTCGCATATGATTCTGACTCTCTCGCAAGTGTTAGCTCGGCGCTTCTCGCGCTGGAACCGTTCGCGCGCGTCCGTTCTCCGAAGGATGCCGAACGAATGGCGCGTCTGGCGAAAGATCTGCGTGAACTATCGAACGGCCTTCGCTCGCCAGACCCAGCCATCGTGCAAAAGACTCGAACTTCGATCGAAACGTTTCTTAGTAGAGTTCGAACGTCGCTGGGTCAGGTCCTCGCGGGTAACAAGATGCCTCTCCGTGATTCTCTTCCCGAGTCGATTCGTTCGCTACTCATGTCTCCCAACGGTAAATTCCTGGTGATGGTCCATCCGAGGCAGAATATTTGGGATTTCAAACATCTCGATCATTTCGTGAGCGATCTGCGGACGGTCGATCCCGGCGTGACTGGGTTCCCCATCATTCACTTCGGCACCGTCAATGATTTGAAGGCAAGTTTCTATCTGTCATCACTGCTCGCACTCGGTTCGGTGGTGGCGATCGTTTGGCTTGATTGCCGGTCTATTGTCCAAACCGCTTTGGCGATGACACCCATGACGGTGGCTCTTCTTTGGACGCTCGGCTGGATGGGGTTGGTGGGCATTCACTTCAACCTGGTGAACTTCATCGGCATTCCGATTTTGATCGGTATAAGCGTCGATAACGGCATTCACATTGTCCACCGCTTTAACAGCGAACGAGCGGGGATTCAATCGATGGGATCAACGAATCTGGCAGTCCTACTCACATCATTCACGAATATGATCGGATTTGGCTCACTTCTCATCTCAGAGCATCGTGGTGCTCGAAGTTTGGGATTGATCATGCTCATCGGATGCATTCTGACGATGGCCGCCTCGATGACGGTCCTTCCATCGCTACTTCTCTGGATCGACCGCGTGAAGACATATCAGCCCATGCGGAAACGCCGCGCGGCTTGAGCTTGTCTCGGAACATGGGGGAGCAAACACAGAGGATCAAAGCTCGCCACTTAATCGCGCGAGCGGCGAATGAGAATCTTTTCCGCCAGATCATGCCCAAGCGTGACTTGCCCGTCAGACGTCTTCACGACGAGCGCGCGAGCGCTGGGGTGATTCTCGACCACTGTCCCGCTACTGCCGATCGATAGTCCAGCATCGCTCAAATAACGGAGGAACTCAGGCGACTGCTCGATCACGCGGTCGAGCACGAACTCGGTCGCAGCTTCACATCGCACGAGGGGCTCAGTGGTCTCGTCGTCGGGAAATGAACCGTCTGGACGGGGAATGGGATCACCGTGAGGATCCCGATTCGGATATTCGAGGAAGCTGTCGATCCGATCGATTAGTCGATCCGACACAGCATGCTCCAAATGTTCCGCTTCCTCGTGAACCTCATCCCAAGTGAGTCCGAGGGTCTGGACGAGGAAGAGTTCGATGAGCCGGTGGCGACGAAGAACCCGAAGGGCGAGACGACGACCCGCTTCCGTCAGTTGTACCCCTTCATATGCCTGATAATTGGCCAGTCCCGATTCCGCGAGCGTTCGAAGCATGCTGGTGACTGTGCCCGGAGAGACTCCAAGCCTTTTGGCCACCGATCCCGTGGCTGCCGACCGGGAATGCGCCTCGGTGCAGATTTGGTAAATTGCCTTCACATAGGTCTCGACGGTCAGCGTCGCCATTTGAATTCCCGGCAATCGAGTGAATGAAACTAATTCCTAAACCATAGGTTGTGGGGGGCTCGTCAATTGACCAATCGCTGAGAGGCGACGACTGTCATTGACGGTACGATGATTCTACAGAGTGGGTCCCTCTCAGGGCGAGAGGGGATCGGCCTATTCTGGATCAAAACGGGAGTATGACGGAATGGACACGGATCATCGGCTTTACGTCGTCGAAACGGGGTGGAAGGTCCACATCAAACCAGACGACGGTCAAACGCTTTATTCCTTCTGGAAGGAGGAAGGAGCGGAGGCTCATGCCCGCATCACGGCCGGGGAAATCTATGTCACCAACGATGTCGAGGTCTACGATATCAACTCCGCTATTAAGAAAGGGATTCTCTCCATCGAGCGTCCGTCACTCGAGCGCCGGGCCCGTCGTTGAGGTGCCCGGCGAAGATGACAGCCCCTTGTCGAAACATTGAAAAATCTTGGAACGAAGGTGAAATCTATTTCCCAACCCGTTAGCCTCTCCTAGAAAATGGTGTTGCCCGAGGGCACACAAAAGGGTCCTGGGAATTCCAACGCTCCAATCAAGCATCGAAGGGGAAGACCGTCATGTCAGCCAGCAATGTCGCCGAAGCAGTGGAGATCATGAAGTCCCGTTTCAATCCGTCGGCGGCCTCGGGTTTGAACGCGGTGTACCAGGTCAATCTCACGGGTGCCGAGCCCTCTCAGCATTACCTGGCGATCAAGGACGGTGGGTTGGAAACGGCCGAAGGGGTCCACGACAGCCCGAACATCACCATCAACATGGCATCTGCCGATTTCGTTGCCATGACCAACGGTCAGCTCAATCCGACCATGGCTTACATGTCGGGTAAGCTCAAGATCTCGGGAGACATGGGACTCGCGATGAAGATGCAGTCCATCTTCCCTCAGAAGTAATCCGTTTTGAATGATCATTGGCCGGTCGCTGCTTTCGCAAAACTGAGGGCCGACCGGCCGAAATTTGTGCCGCACTTCTAGTTCATCACCACGAGGCATCAATGAATATCATTCCGCTGGTTGCCGCCCTTTGTTTTCTTGGTGCAGATCCTCCTGTCGAAGAGGGCTTCAAGCCGATCTTTGACGGCAAATCGCTCGAGGGCTGGACTCTGGTGCACAAGCACGGACCAGGTTATGAGGTGAAAGAAGGGATTCTCATCTGCCCGGAGAAGGGGGGAGGAAACCTCTTCACCACGGCTGAGTATGGAAACTTTATCCTCCGCTTTGACTTCAAGCTCGGACCCGGCGGCAACAACGGTGTTGGCATTCGTGCTCCCTTGCAAGGTGACGCGGCGTACCAGGGAATGGAAATCCAACTTCTGGACGATCCCGCTCCCCAATACGTAGCGCTCCGGCCGAACCAGTACACCGGTTCGATCTACGATGTCTTTGGCGCGAAACGTGGAGCCCTCAAGCCGACGGGCGAGTGGAACTCGATGGAAATCCATGCCGAAGGTAACAAGGTGAAGGTGACGCTGAATGACCAGGTGATCGTCGATGCGGATATTAGCACTGTGACCGACGAGGGAACGCTCAAGAAGCATCCTGGCCTGAAAAACAAGACCGGACACATCGGCTTCCTTGGCCACGGCACTCAGGTTGAGTTCAAGAACCTTCGGCTGAAGAGTCTCGATGAGACGCCCGCGAAGTAGAATTACTGCACTAGCTTACATTCTCAAATACGTCGAAAGCCGCGTGGGATTGATATTACCACGCGGCTTTGTTTCGTTGACGGACACTTATTTCAATCCGCTCAGTACTTCCTTCAAGTAGCGCACGCCGTGGGCGATGTCACGAAGTCGCGCCTGCTGATCCCCGGCTTCTCGCTCGATGATGAGCGGGCCTTTGAACCCCACCTCTTTAAGTTTCTTCACAAACAAGGGGATGTTCGCCTGCCCTTGGCCGAGCGGGACTTCCTCACCCCATTGCCCCTTGATCTTGGGCCGCTTGGCATCCTTTAAGTGAACGCTTCTGATATGCGGACCAAGGGTCTCGACCGCCTTGATCGGGTCCCCCATGTCATAAAGCAACATATTGGCGGGATCAAAATTGACGTGAACGTTATCTAGTTCGAGCTCGTTCAGTGTCTTGAGGAGCAAGTCAGCCGGTTCCTGACCGGTTTCGAGGGCTAGATGAACTCCTTTTTCCTTCGCGATTCGTGACGCCTCGATCAACGTGTCGAGGAATGCTTTCCGGTCGGCGCTCGTTGGCTCTGGAATAAAGCCAGCATGGAACATCAGATCCTTGATTCCAAGCTGGACAGTTCGGCTCACGGCCCAATGCAGGACTTCGAGCCGTTCCTTCCTCGTTGCCGGATTCCCAAATCCTCCGGTCTCCTTAATAGTCTGGGGAGTGGTGTAGTCTTCCCCTGGGAAGCCAATCATCGCGCCCGACATTCGGAAACCAGCATCTCCTGCCACGCCGGGCATGGCCTCTCCCTCAACCCAGCTCGCGTGGTGCGGATCACCGCATGCGATCTGGACGAGATCAATCCGCAATTCATCGAGAAATGTCTCAAGCTCAGGAATGCTTTTGACTTGCAGCGACCAGCTACAAACGCCAATTTCGAACGGTTCGATGGTCATCGAGTTATTGTCCCTAGGAACGTGGTGTACGGTACAGCCGCATAGGCCGAGAAACTATTCATGCTTTATCGGCTGTGGCGATTGCCCGGACTGTGTGTTTTTGCCAAAGGCCCCGGCCAGTGTATCGTGTCATTCTGACCCTGCCAATCCTCCGATAGTAGTTGCGAGAGTGGTACCGAAAGGGACCACCCACGCGGGGGTATGACCCTAGTATCCCCACGATGACATTGTTATTGAAGCCCTCAACACCTAAGTTCACGCCGATAGATTTGCCCGCAAAGTTTATCCAGCTTACGGCGAGTGACATACGGGGAGATGGTGTTGGCGGACAACGGGAGGGACTCTCGATGATCCGGTCGTTCATGCCTGCTCTTCTGCTGGCCGTCGTTATTCCGACCAGCGGTTGGGGGGCGAGTTGGGCCAATGAGTTATTCACCGAACGTCAACATGACTTCGGAAAAGTCGTTCGAGGAGAACGCCCCAGCCACGACTTTATCATCACGAACACCTCGAATCGGGAAGTCCGGATTCGAGCAATCAAAGTTTCGTGCTCCTGCACCAAGGCGGTAGCTGACAACGGCCGCATTCCTCCTGGAGGCTCGACCATCGTCAATGCGACGATGGACACGAGCGGGTTCCAGGGGACCAAGGCGGTCACGATTTACGTGCAGTTCGAGCGTCCGTGGCGTGCCGAGGTTACCCTTCGTGTGAGCTGTGAGAGTGTCGGTAAACTCGGCTCGGAAGCGACTGAAGTCGATTTTGGAATCCTTCCTCAGGGAGCGGTCCAAGAGAAGCGACTTAACCTCGACTATACCGGTCCGATCGACTGGAAGGTGCTTGACCTCGATTTCGGAAATCCAAGCTTCCATACCGAGGTCCGCGAGGTATCGCGTGAACCAGGCAAGGTCCGTTACGAACTGTTGATCAAGCTTTTGCCAAGCATCGCTCCCGGAACGATTGAGGACACAATTCGCGTCCATACGAACGATCCCGCGACGCCGATCGTTCTCGTCAAACCAAAGGCTCAAGTGGAAGCGGACGTCGTGGTCACCCCGGCAGCGATTCGCCTCGGCGAACTTTCCCCCGGACAAACCGTTGAACGAAAGGTCATGATCAAGGCCCCCAATCCATTCAAGGTGGTGCGGGTCGATAACGCCGACGGCATCCTCCAGTTCAAGTCCGATGGACAGGCGAAGGCCGTCCAGCTCGTCACCTTGACCCTCAAGGTTCCCGATAAAGTCGATGAGATCCCGCAGCATGTCGACATTGTGACCGATCTTGGTGGCGAACGGATTCTCAGCGTCGAGATTGAGAAATAAGGACTCATCAGTTCGGCATAGAAGTTTGACCCATCTGAAGAGTGACTTAGGGTTGAGTGGGAGCCTGAACGTGATGCTCCATCATTCGAAAGGCGAGGCAACGCGACGCACGATCGTTTTCGAACGATCACGTCGATAGCCCGCAACGGCACGGACCAGTTTCCTTCTCTCGGAATATCAAACGAGAGAATTCGAAACAGGATCGCCAGGGGGCGACAGAGGTACGAAAACCAGGGGGTACCTCTTTCTCAGCGACCTTGGACCCGGGTAGCAGCTCGAGTGCTGCCCGGGCGTTGCTTTTTCTTGACACGATTCGAGATTCTCGCCCCTCGATTCTCACATCCAGGCTTTTAACATCTGGAATGGGCTCACCTCGACCGATTTCGGCCTCTCCATACAACGGAAATCTCTGAACCGATCGCCACGAACGGCGGTCTGTTATCGCAAAGCCCGCAATCAAAATGGCTTGCGGAGTGGCTAGGGATCGAAAGAAGGGATCAACCGATGGGATCTTGGCGGCGGACACACACCTGTGGCGAGCTTCGACTGGAAAATGTCGGCGAGACCGTCACGCTCAATGGGTGGGTCCAGAATTACCGAGATTACGGCGGGCTGGTATTCATCGATCTCAGGGACCGATACGGCAAGACTCAAATCGTTTTCGACTCCGCCATCGATCCCGCTATGCACGAACTCGCTCGCTCGCTCCGTTCGGAGTTCGTCGTTTCGGCGACCGGTAAGGTGAAGGATCGCGGCGAAGCCAAGAATCCCAAACTGGCGACCGGCGACATCGAAATCAAAGCGACTTCGTTGACCCTTCTTAACAAGAGCGAACCTCCGCCTTTCGAAATTGGGACCGAAGACGAGCCTGCGAGTGAGGAGATTCGTCTCCGCTATCGATTCCTCGATCTGCGCAGGCCGAAAATGCAGCGGATCATCATGCTCCGCCATCAGATCGTCACCGCCATGCGCGAGTACTTGAACTCGCAGCGATTCTGCGAGATCGAAACGCCGATCCTGGGCCGCAGCACTCCGGAAGGAGCACGAGACTTCCTCGTCCCAAGCCGTATGCACCCCGGCTCTTGGTACGCGCTTCCGCAAAGTCCGCAGCTGTTGAAGCAGATTCTCATGGTGGCGGGTTATGATCGGTACTATCAGCTCGCACGCTGCTTTCGAGATGAAGATCTTCGCTCGAATCGCCAG
This sequence comes from bacterium, assembly GCA_019748235.1. GTDB lineage: Bacteria > Planctomycetota > Planctomycetia > Kolteriales > Kolteriaceae > JAIEPU01. The sequence continues at coordinate 47,212 of JAIEPU010000105.1, read as the reverse complement.
CCCGAATTCACTCAGCTCGATATCGAGATGGCATTCGTCGAGGCGGAAGACGTGATGAACACCATCGAGGGGTTGACGTGTCACGTCGTCGAGAAGGTCGTCGGCCGTGAAGTCAAACGTCCGTTCGTGCACATCGACTACGACGATGCGATGGAAAAGTATGCCGTCGACCGGCCCGACCTTCGTTTCGGGCTTGAGATCGTGGACATCACCGAGCTCGGCCATCAGACGGAGTTTTCGGTCTTCAAAAACGCTCCTTGCGTTCGGGCGATCAACGCCAAGGGAGCGGCCGAAAAGTTCAGCCGCAAGAATCTCGACGACATCACGGCATTCGTCATGGAGCAGGGGGCTAAGGGGCTGGCCTGGATGAAAGTCGAGGCGGACAAGCTTCAGTCCCCCATCTCGAAGTTCTTTAGCGATTCGCAGCAAACAACCCTGCGGCAGAAACTGAACGCCGAGCCGGGAGACCTTCTCTTTTTCGTGGCGGACAAGAGAGAGGCGACGCATGGTCCGCTGAACGCGCTTCGCAATAAGCTGGGGAAAGACCTCGAACTGTATGATCCCAATGAACTCCATTTCTCGTGGGTCGTCAAGTTCCCCATGTTCGAATGGAACGAAGAAGACAAACGCTACTATGCGGCTCACCATCCATTCACTTCGCCGCTCGACGAAGACTGGGATTTGATGGAAAAGACTCCCGATAAGGCGAGAGCGAAAGCGTACGACCTCGTTCTGAATGGGGAAGAATGCGGCGGCGGGACGATTCGACTTCATCAGTTCGAGCGTCAGATGAAGATCTTCGAGCTGATCGGCCTTGACAAGGAAGAACAGGAGAAGCGGTTCGGCTTCTTCCTGGAAGCGCTTAAGTTTGGAGCACCCCCCCACGGTGGTATCGCCTTCGGCATTGACCGATGGGTTATGAAGCTCGCCGGGGTCGAAAGCATCCGTGAAACGATGGCATTCCCGAAGACACAGCGAGGTCAAGACCTGATGATGGGAGCGCCAAGCGAAGTCGATACCAAGCAGCTGCGAGAACTCGGATTCGACACGGTTCCCGTTAAAAAGGGTTCCAGTTAAGTTCGCATGCCGGTGGATGGGTGGGTGACTCCAATTCCTCCGTCCGCGCGCGACTCGCTTGCCGATCAACGGAGTGGGAGACATTGATGTCTACCGAACGCCGCGAGCAATACGGGGCTCCCATTGATGAACTCCTTCGCGAGGCTCGCCCCATCTCGCTTGGGGCGGGTACGCCGAATATCGCCGTCGAAGATCAGCTTCGAGGTCTGACGCCGCAGAATGTACTTGGTGGCATGGCGGCGCACGATCGCTCCATGGCGAGTTGCCTCGTGTCGGCCCTTTGGCTCTACCACGATTTTCTCAACGAATCACATACTGTCAGCCAGTCGATAGAAACCTCCACCGGAAGTTTTCTTCACGGCATTATGCATCGTCGGGAAGGGGATTTTGGCAACGCCAAGTATTGGTACCGACGGGTCGGCCAGCATCCAGTATTTGCGTCTCTTCAAGAGGCGAGTCTCGAAATTTGCGCACGCGAAAAGCCCGGCAAGATCACGTCATATCTGCTCAAGCAATCCGATTGGGATCCATTTCTGTTCGTGGACGCGGTGGAGCAATCGATCGGAAGAGGGACCTCATGCGAACGCATTTGTAAGGAGATTCAGCAGGCGGAGTGGTGGATCCTCTTCAATCACATCTTTGCTTCAGCAACCGGTTCATTGAACACGACGAATTGAATGAGGGGGAGCGATGGAACTCACTCCGGGCGACCATTGGAAGGAACTTGTCGTCGAAGATGAGACACGCTCCTATCTCGTCCATATCCCTTTTCGACTTTCTCCCTCGAAGCCTTGTCCTGTGATGCTCGCGCTCCATGGACGAGGGATTGATGCCGATGGAATGGTCAGGCTCTGTGGCATGAACGAGCTTGCTGATCGCGAAGGTTTCATCGTCGTCTATCCCAATGGCAGGCCCGATCCGGCGGGAGGAAGAATCTGGTTTCTCGATTATGATGAGAATGCCGTGGTCACCGGATCATCTGAACTCCCATTCATGAATGAGCTACTGAATCGTCTCTTCGCGGATTATCCAATCGATCACAATCGCGTTTACGGGGTTGGGTTTTCGAATGGAGGAATGATCTGTTATGCGATGGCTCGCTGGATGACGAGTCGCTTCACCGCGATCGGATGTGTGGCGGGGATTGTCGATTTTGCTCGATTTCGAATCGAACATCCCATTTCGATCATTCATATTCATGGCACACGGGACCGCTTCATTCCCTATCAGGGTGGTCGAACGGCGAGAAAGGATCTGCCGATCGATTTTCCCCCTGTCAGCCAAATGCTCGATCATTGGCGGCGCGCCACGGGTTGTACCCAACTACGACATGTCGAAGAACTGATTGATGTGAACGATCCGACGCTCATCTCTCGTATTGAAGATTTCGGGCCGGGGCGTGATCGATGCATGATGAAAGTGGTGACCGTAGAGAATGGCGGTCATACTTGGCCAGGACGCCCTCCCATCGTGAGCTATTTAGGTAAGTGGACGACTGCCTTTTCCGCCAGCGAGCTCATTCTGACGTTCTGCGAAAATGCGGCTTTATCTCGATGAGAAGATGCCTGTCTCATTCTCCATGCCTGTCGTATCAGCCCTGATGCGACCCCTGATGCGACGATAGTACTCAATTTGTAACCTCCCAATTCACAAGCCATATTTCTCTTGCAGGCGCTAGGAATAGCGTCATCGATGCGATCGCGCCGCCCGGACTGCGTTCGTCACTCGACCAGTTTCAATTCGATCAACGAATCGTGCGAGGATGAAGCGAGCTCGATAAGCCTTCTTTGATTCAGCACTCGTGCAAGAGTGCCATCAATGAAGTGTGCTCGAAGGAAATGTTGATGTCTTTGGCAAGTCACCCTTCAAGTCATCTACGACTTCGAGAACACGCGAGTTTCTCACGGACCCTCGGATGGGTAGTGTTGTTGACACTCATTATCACCGTGGTGATGGAGCTGTTGATTCGCTACTCCTGGTCGGGGACGGAATTGTCCACGATCTGGATCGTTCCCATCCGGCTCGTCTCATGGACGATGTTATTGCTTGCCATTGTCGCGTGGATCTTTCACGGTCTTAATCCTCCGAGCGCTCCCATCAAGGGAGCCGTCGTCGAACCGGCTCCGCCGGTCGTCGAGGAAAAACTCCCCGAGCCTTCAGCACCGCAACCGTCCAAAGAGGTGGAAACTCGAATCCATCTTGTTGCTCCCTATTTGATGGGAGCAGAGCAAATCGTTGGCCGGACGCGGGAGCGGGAGAAACTCTCGGAGTGGCTCCGGGCCGGCGTAAGCTCGGTATTGGTGATCAGTGGTCGTGGAGGCATGGGCAAGACCTCTCTTGCATGGCTTTGGCTCCATCACGATGTTTTGGGCAAGCAATTGGAAGGTCAGAAGAAGGAAGACAAATCCACCCTGCGCGGTTGTCAGATCCCGGAGCATCATCGTCCATCGAGCGTCTTTTGGGCATCGCTTGAGGATGGAACGCTGAGCTTTCTGATGCTGCTCGATGAACTGACGGACTTTTTTCTGGTGGGTAAATCGTCTGCCGTCAGTTTGAACACATGGGCGGCCAAACTCGATTTCGTGATCGACGAGATGGCGCAGCGGTCCGCGCTACTCATCCTCGACGGCTTCGAACACCTTCTCGGCGGCTACGCTTTTCCCACCGCGCTCTATCATGCGGATCGGCTTTCAGCGGTCGGAGAGCGCGATTCCCGACAATGTGCTGATCCGCTGGCCGCGGAATTCCTGTTACGGGTCTCAAAGTTACGGGAGGGTAGCCGGCTCATTCTGACGACTCGGCAGATACCCATCGAATGCGAGAACGGCTATTGCGAGGACGTCAAAGGGGCCGATTCCATCGAAATCGGCGGGCTCGAGCCGAATGACTGTCTTTCGTGGATGGAACAAGAAAAGCTTGTCGGAGACCGTGTTCGATTCTCGGTTCTCGCCAGGATCTGTAGCTTTCGGCCGCTTGCTCTGCGGCTCGCCATCGGAATGGCTAAGGCGGAAAACAGGTCGCCTGGTGATGTCGCTTCGGTGATCGATCATCCACTAGTGGCAAAGAATCCCAATCCACCCTACGTGGTACGTGCCGCCATCGCTGCGGTCGATCGCGTCCATCGTGACCTTTTGAGTCGGCTTTCGGCGTTTCGAGGGACGATTGACCGCGTTGACGCCGAGATGGTCAGCACAGTCGGGAAGGGGGCCAGTCTCGATAGCGCGATTGCTGATTTGGTTTCGCGCGGCCTCCTCCAGATCAGCGCCGACCAAAAAAGTTATGAATTGCATCCTCTCGTGCGCGCGGCTGCATACGAACGGCTCCCCGATGTGTTCGGTTTTCATGGAATTCTCGCAGGATATTATGCGGATCGAGGAGATGTCGTTGATCCTCCAAGGCTGAATCACGTGCGTACCATGATCGAGCGTTATCATCATCTGGCGGCCGCCAATCAATTCGAAGTGGCTCGCGAGTATTTTCGAGATGCCCTCAGTCGACAAATCATCGGCAAGTTCGCGGATCTTCCCTTGGCGGCGTCACTCCTGCGCGGCTTGTTCGGTCAGGGAATGTCGATGCCGCCGACGATGGAGAAAGGGAGTTCGAACGCGGCAACAGTTCGAAATTTGTCGGACCTCCTTCTCAGTATCGGCGAACCGTCTCAAGTGACGTCGCTGATGCGGATGGCGGTGAAACAGTCGCGACAGTGGAACACCAAGCAAACGCTCGACATCGATTTCGCGATCGAGGCAGAAGCGCATCTGCGCCGAGGTGAACTCCATAAGTCAAATGATTCGATTCAGCAGTGCATGGCCTCGTGTAACGCGGCGGGGGAAAAGTTTCGGATTGCCGTTGCACGGGAACTACAAGCGAGACTTCTCCTGATTGAAGGCCAGCGGGACGACGCGATTACTGAAGTGGCTCTCGCGATCGATATTGTTCAATCTTGGGATCAGCCAGCATTGATGGCGCAGTGCCTTTCCACTTATGCCGAGATTCTTCTGGCAAGCGACCGTGTTCCTGAAGCCTTGGAAGCGGCGGAACAAGCTCAGGCGACCTGCCAAGCCGTCATGAACGGAACGGAGATCGATCCGGTGGTTGTCGTTCGTAGCGAAGGGACTTTCGCCCGCGCGATGATTGCCGCGGCGAAGCAACACGCGAAGGAACGGGAAAGCTTACTGGATCAAGCTCTCGATCATGTCCACGCCGCTCTCCGGCTTCTTTGGCGCCGGGGACTGTATGCACTTGAGCCGGAGATCCGCTTGATTCGGGCGCAGATTTATGTCGCTCGCGATCAGTCGCAAGCCGATCGTGCGATTCAAGAGGCCATGCTTGCCCTCCGATTGGCAAAGCGGTATCAGGCGGTCTTGCTCCAAGTAGACATCCACGCCTTCCTCGCTTCGATCTACAAACGGACCGGCCAAACCGAAAAAAAGCAGTACCACACCGACCAGGTACGGGAGTTATCGTGGTGTGATGGGCCTCCTCACTGCTATAAAGCTGCCCTTGAGACCGTCGCCGCTCGCTAGCATTTTGATCCATCGTTCGACTTTGAGCACCTTGCCGGACGATTCGTCCGTCGGACATCCATTTTCTGCTTGCACCCCGCTGATCGCCCCGCGAAGTTAATTTGTGCCGGTCTCACTCTCGCCAAGCATTGCCTGGGTGTGAACGGGTGGGAGTGGGGAACTCAGTCAAAGCGAATGGGAGAAGAGACAGTGAGCGATCCAAAGCGATCGAGTCGGAGAAACTTTCTCAAAGCGTCAGCCGCAGCGACGTTTGTGGCTCCGACGATTGTGCCCGCCACCGCATTTGCCAACGGGGATCGTCCCGCGCCCAGCGATCGAGTGGTCGTGGGATGTATTGGTACCGGTGACCTCGGGCGCCGCCATCACCTGAACAACATGCTTCTTCCGAATCCGCGCATCGAAGTGGCCGCCGTGTGTGATGTCGACCAAAACCATCGCGATCAAGCCGCGATCGACGTCTACAACAAGACGAAACGGAAAGTCGGCGTTTACGAGGATTTCCGTGAGCTTTGTGACCGCACCGACATCGATGCCGTCTTGGTGGCTACGCCCGATCATTGGCACACGTTGACCTCGATCTATGCGATCGAATCGGGCAAGGACGTTTACTGCGAAAAGCCCCTTACACTTACGATCGATGAAGGAAAGAACTTTGTGGCGACCGCTCGCCGCTACGGTGCGGTCGTACAAACCGGAAGTCAACAACGTTCGGATAGCCGATTTCGATTGGCATGCGAACTCGTCCGCAACGGATATATCGGCAAGCTCAAACAGGTCGATACTCACATCGGTGGCATCGGGTCTGGGGAGTGGAAACCGGTGACGACTCCGCCTCCCGAATTGAACTGGGATTTCTGGCTCGGTCCGGCTCCGTATCGCGAGTATTCGCCGAACCGCGTCCATTATGACTTCCGCTGGTTCTCTGATTTCTCTGGTGGAAAAATGACCGACTGGGGTGCCCACCACAACGACATTGCCCAGTGGGGAATCGGAGCCGATGGCTCGGGCCCGGTCAAAGTTGAAGGGAAAGGTGTCTTCAGCGAGACAGGTCCCTACGACGTCGCCGGTGATTTCGAAGTGAAATACACCTACGGCAATGGCGTCGTCCTCATCTGTCACGCGGAGGGGGAAAATGGCATCAAGTTCACGGGTGAAAACGGGTGGGTCTTCGTCAGTCGCGGCAAGATCGAAGCCTCAAATCCCGACTTGCTGAAGACCGAGTTCAAGTCCACGGATACGCGTCTCTATAAGAGTGATCACCATCACAACAACTGGCTCGACTGCATCAAGTCTCGCGAGAAGCCGATCTGCGACGTCGAGGTGGGGCATCGTTCCTGCACGATCTGCCACTTGGGGAACATCGCGATGAAGTTGGGTCGACCCCTCGAGTGGGACCCGGTGAAGGAAGACTTCGTCAACGACGAACTGGCGAGCCGATTGGTCCGCAAACCGATGCGTGCTCCCTGGCAGGTTTAATGCCGTCGCATCCGCGACATGGACGGAAACGAAACACAATCACAGAGACAAAGAAAGTTTGACACCATGCAGAACGCAACAGAAGGGTTAGATGCCGCTCTCGAAAAGCTGACCGGTTCGCAGGAGGATTTCTACAAGGGACAATTGGCTCTGACGCGCGTGATGGGAGAAGCAGGAGCGCCAGGCAACGACGCCAAGCGGGCCGAGGTCGCACGGAAACTGGCCGAGGGACTCGTTAACGGCGGGAAATATCCAATTGCCGCCCGTCGAGAGATTGCCCGGCGACTCGGCGAGATTGGGGGAGATTCCGAGATTCCCGCTCTCCAGTCAGCCCTTGTTGACCTGGAACTGCGGGAGTCAGCTCGCGGAGCGCTCGATCGGATTCCTACTCCTGCGGCAACTGCGGCACTCATCCAGGCATCGAAACAACTTCTGGGAGATCGTTTCGTCATCGGGATCGTCAACGCTCTTGGCCAGCGCACGGGCGAAGGAGTCGTTGCCGCTTTGTCGGAGCTGGCGAAGTCTCCTAATGCCGAAATTCGTGTTGCGGTGGGCGAAGCAATCTCCCAGCAGTCCGATCCTTCTGGAGACGAGATCATTCTCGCGATCATCAACGACAAAAGTGTTCCCCTGACGCCACAGCAAGCCGGAAGCTTGGCGAAAGCTCGTGTGCGTCTGGCAGCGAATTTGAATGGGAAGGGCAAGCAAGCGGACGCAAAGCGAATTTTGCAGTCGATCTTGGCGGAACGGCCGATTTCAATGGCTCAACCCGTCGCTGAGAGAGTTTTGGAGCGAGTGCGCTTGAGTTGTTAGCGATTCGTCTGGGCATTAACGACCTGTTTTCGGAAGTCGCGGATGATTTCATTCGCGACTTTCGCTATTCTTGAGATCCGCCTCGCATGAACGATGGTTGATACAGCCGCCAGCCTGTCCTTGGCATCCAGAAGGACTCAAAACATGTCTCGGCGATACGTCGGGCTCGTCTTGGTGTTTTCATCTCACCTTTTCCAGTTCGTTCCCGCTGCCTTTGGTCAGATTGTGATCCCTCCGCGTCCGCCGGCAGGCGTTTACATTGATGCCGAGGGAGTACTTCGTTCACGGCAATTGGAATCGACACCATCAAAGAGGCGGGCTCCGAAAGAGAGCGAAAACAAGAACGAGAAAACAGTCGGCCTTCGCGAGACGCTCGATCGCGCGAAAAGGGCACAAGCATCAGGAAAGCCCGTCTTAGAACAGAGTCGAATCATCGGTGGCTTGCTCCGTGTGGAACGAATCACTGTCGATGTAGACAAGAAGGAGATTTACCTCACGGGACCGGTCGAGGACTTGGATCTGAGTGATCCCTCAAGGCCGGTTGGGAAAAGCTCGGGTCGACCTGCCCTTCGGCTCGACGACTTTGTCGTGGCATTGAGAAAAGTCGGTCCAGGTCAGAAACCGCGTCCGCTTGGTTGTTCGATCGATTTGCCTGCTGATGTGAATGCTCGACTGACGCGCGCGGCCGAACCGCTGATTGCGACGCAAAATTATCAGCCAGATATCATCGTTCGAACAATGCAGGACGCCATTGGAAACCAGAAGGTTCGATTCTTCGGCCTTGAAGCGGACACTCCTTTCGCGCTCGTCTGTTTGACGGCCGATGTCGGTTTGAAGCGACTTGCCTTGGGGCTCGACGTCTCGCCAATCAAGAAGATCAAGAGTCATCTATCAATGGCGAAGGAAAGGGAAGCCGTCTACAACCGATGGTGGTTCGTTGCGAACTATAAGCCGATCGGAGTATCGGAGGATGGGAACACCTATCAATTGTCAGGTCCGAGACTGAGAGTTCTGGCAAGCGATTCCCCAACGGAGCGAAGCGATGCGTCGCCCGCTGCGCAGAAATTCGCGGATATGCTCAACGAACACATGGAGCCATTATGCGAGCAGCTCCCTTCATTCGCGGATTTGCAGAACGTCACAGATCTTGCGGTCGTGGCCGCCTTGATCACCGCGGATGAACTTCATCGAAAGATCGATTGGGATTTGAAGGCCGAGATCGCCGACTACGTCGTTCCCACTGTTCCCCCAGTGATGGAAGTTGAGCCGATGGTGAATTTCGTGCAACGATCGAGGGCAATCCAAGTCTCAACCGGGGGAGTTCAACTCAACGTCGAAGGAGTCGTACATGAACGACATAAGGGAATAGTCGACGAACCAACGAAAGAGGAACCGAAGGATACCAAACGGAAGTCGCAGGAGAGGAAGAAATCGGATCGAGTCAAAGGATCGAAAGAGTCGAAGCGTTTGGAGGGGGACTGAGAGGATTTCGCGGATGGAAACTCACCGTCAAATCACCGTGTCGATGATCGATCCTGGGCCGTCGTCATCCAGAACCGGTGCCGAAGACGATTCGTCAGCACCGCCCTCCTCCTTGCTTTTGCGAGGTGACTGTTTCACTCGGGCCATGTGAGGTGGATTTCGTTCCTCCTCAGGAGCGTCACCAATCGTGATTCGGTCAGTGTCCAGCTTCGAGATAGGTGTGTCCGGATCGGCCGGATTCCGATGCTGCATCTGGTCCTTGAGAAGGGATCGGTAGGCATCGGAACGGGACTTATCGGAGTGGACCTGTTGCTGAACCGAAGTGGTCCCCGCTGTGAATGATCCGATGATATCGAGAGATTGGTACATCGCGTCACCTCGCCTCTTATGGTTCGGCATCACATCAAGCAATATTTCCTCAAATCTTATAAATCGAACCCCTGCTTATCTTTAAATCATACCTTGGGACCGATTAGACCGCAAGGTCGGCCAAATTCAGTTCCGGAACTTCAAACTTACTCGAAACTACGTGATCAATTGATCATTCAAAAGGACAGTGCCGTTAAATTCGGAACATAGGCGTGGGTAAACTGGGATGAGTTTAATCCTCGGAATGGACTTTATGGGGAAGGCGGTGATACAGTTTGCCTAAGCCTCCCAGCTTTCGTGATGAGAAATTCAGGCCCAATGGGATTCTGATTTGACGCGAGGGCGAGTTCAGGAGGTGAGGGACCTACGGATTGATTGGTCTTAGCGACCAGCGGTTTTCGCAATTTGCGTTCACAGACTTGACGCTTGGCCCTAGCAGGCCTTAGAGTTGAGCGGGTTAAAGGTGTCTAACCTCGATCGTGCACGGTGGTCTAACATCCATTCTTGTTCGTTCAGGAAGACATAGGAGTCGACGGCACGTTTGAGGCGTGCCAGCGCTACAACCCGGTGCAGCTAGGATGAAGGATCAAGAGTGACGCCAAGCGGCAGCCATGAGGTTGAGCGGGGAAGGATGCTCTCATGTTGGTTTTATCGCGCAAGAGCAACGAAAGTATCGTCATCAACAACAACATCAAGGTGACGGTTGTGGAAATCCGCGGCGATAAGGTTCGCCTCGGAATCGAAGCTCCGAAGAACATTCCGGTGCATCGAGAGGAGATTTATAACCAGATCAACGGTCAGCCGAATTCCGGTGGAGCGGTAACTCCTTCGGAGAACGGGACCACGTAGATCGGTATGGTTTCATCACTTTCGTTGATCGGTGAAATTGTCGCTCCCTTTTGATGCTTCCAGCCTTTCGCTTTTCCCCGTCGTTTTTTCTTGATAACATTTTAGGTACATCCCCTTTGCGACAGGTGCGCCCGACGCTCCTGACGCATTGGATGTTTTTGGAATCGATGATCAAAGTGTTGATATAGCACCTCATCGATACTATTATGGTGAGGGTGAGAAGAATGGCTGGCTGAAGAGTCACCATTATTCCCCTCCTGTGTGGAGGTTCGAGTAATGGTGCTGATCAGTCGGAAGGTCGATTATGCCATCCTCGCCCTCGTCCACTTGATGAAGACGGCGGGGGGGGCGAGCGCTCGGGAAGTCGCCGAGGCGTACGGCCTTTCGCGACCTTTCGTGGCAAACATTCTCAAGGAGCTTTGTCAGCACGGCTTCATCGAAAGTCATCGTGGAATCAACGGTGGCTATCGCCTCGTCAAAGAGCCAAGTTCGGTAACGGTCGATCAAATCGTTGCCGCACTGGATGGGCCGTTTCAATTGATGAGCTGTGCTCGTCCGGAAGAGAGCGAGGCGTGTGGAATCGCTGAGATCTGTCCGGTGAAGAGCTCACTGAAATTGGTCCACGACCGGATTCTATCCGTCTTATCCTCGACCACGCTCGAGGATTTGGGTCGATCCGAAGGATGCATGGTGCCGCTGAATCTGGAGACAATCGCGCATGGCAATGTTGCCGATCTACCTGGACAATAACGCGACCACCCGGACCGATCCGCGCGTGGTCGAGAAGATGCTTCCTTACTTCACCGAGATCTACGGGAACGCGGCTAGCCGAAATCACATCTTCGGATGGAAAGCGGAAGAGGCGGTTGATCAAGCTCGTTCTCAGATCGCCTCTCTCATCGGATGCAGCCCCAAAGAGATCATTTTCACGAGTGGTTCCACTGAGAGCAACAACCTCGCCATCAAGGGGGTTGCTCACATGTACCAAAAGAAGGGGAACCACATCATCACTTGCTTGACCGAGCATAAAGCGGTGCTCGATCCTTGCAAGCGGCTCGAACGGGAAGGGTTCCGGGTCACCTACCTTCCGGTCGATAAGTTCGGCCAAATCAGCCTCGAACAACTCGCTGAGGTGATGACTCCTGACACGATCCTCGTCAGCATTATGTTCGCCAATAACGAGATCGGCACGATTCATCCGGTCTCGGCCATCGGCAAGCTTTGCAAGGAACGAGGAGTCATCTTCCACACCGATGCCACCCAGGCGGTCGGCAAGGTACCTGTCGACGTGGATGAAATGGGAATCGACCTCTTGAGCGTGTCGGCTCATAAACTTTACGGTCCGAAGGGCTCGGGCGCGTTGTACGTTCGGCGTAAAGATCCTCGTGTTCGTCTCGATCCGATCATGGATGGCGGCGGGCATGAACGTGGAATGCGAAGCGGGACACTTGCCGTTCCCGGCATCGTCGGGCTTGGAGAGGCCTGTGCAATCTGCCATCGGGAAATGGAAAAGGATACGGCCCATTACCTGGGACTAAGAGAGCGGCTTCATCAAGGGTTAAGCAGCCGCCTAGAAGAAGTGAAGCTGAACGGACATCCGACTGAACGGCTTCCCAACACCCTGAACCTGAGCTTCGCTTGGGTCGAGGGAGAAGCGTTGATGATGGGAATCAAGGATGTGGCCTGCAGTTCTGGCTCTGCTTGTACCTCAGCGAGCCTGGAGCCGAGCTACGTTCTTCGGGCCCTTGGAGTCGGCGACGAATTGGCTCACTCCAGCCTTCGGTTTGGCATCGGTCGATTCAACACCGAGGCCGATATCGATATGACCATCGAAAAGGTGGCCGAAGCAGTGAATCATTTGCGAAAGATGAGCCCTCTCTACGAGATGGCTCAAGAGGGAATCGATTTGTCGACTGTCCAGTGGGCAGGGCACTAATCTTTCCCGCGAGTTGCTCAGGCTTCGCTCATGAGTATGGGGTGAGGCAATGAGGAAACAGCGTGACGAGCCCTGATCGGGCATGGTTTCGTGAGAGTGTTATTCCGCGGACGAGTCCGCGGCGTTTGAGGGGATGCAGTCATGGCGTACAGCGAGCAGGTACTCGATCACTACTATCACCCCCGCAACATTGGAAGCTTCGACAAAGCCGATCCGAAAGTCGGGACTGGCGTCGTCGGGGCTCCCGAGTGCGGCGATGTGATGAAGTTGCAGATCAAGGTCAATGAACTAGGTGTCATTGAAGACGCCAAGTTCAAGACGTTCGGCTGCGGCAGCGCGATTGCCTCGAGCAGTTTGGCGACCGAATGGCTCAAAGGAAAGACTTTGGCCGAGGCGGAGGGGATTAAGAACACTGAGATCGTCAAAGAACTCAGCCTACCTCCGGTGAAGGTGCATTGTTCGGTCCTCGCCGAGGATGCCATTAAGGCCGCTCTCAAGGATTACAAGCAAAAACAGCAGGCTCCGGTGGAGACGCTTGCCAGTGCCGAGGCGAAATAGCACCGGACTTGTGTGAACAGTCATTCAGACCTAAGATAACGGAGTGAGCCGGGTAGGCTCCCCGATTGAGCGAATCGAGTAGTGAGGGCTTGTTGCATGGCCGTGTTAGTTTCTGAAAAGGCGGCTCAGGAAGTTTTGAAGATTATCCAGGAGCAAAACCTCCCGGCAGAGACGATGCTTCGCGTCGGAGTCGCTGGCGGCGGTTGTAGTGGATTTTCGTACAGCCTAACCTTTGACACCAAGCATGATGACTTGGCGGATGACATTTATGAATGTCACGGCGTCAAGGTGGTGGTGGATCGCAAGAGCGACCTTTATCTCGATGGGACGAGCGTCGACTTCTACGACGGCCTCGAGAAGCGTGGCTTCGTCTTCAACAACCCCAACGCCACGAAGAGTTGCGGTTGCGGAAGCTCGTTCTCCGTCTAGGACGTCGGTCCTTGCCACAGTTCCTTTCACGGTGACCTGGAAGGTTGAATGGGGTAGGGAGCTGTTTCGAGCCGTTCGTGTTCCGCCATTCATTGGAAGATGAGCCGATCCCGCTCCTCAAGATGGGGAGAGCGATCGGCTCCTTTCATTATAAAATGGGGAAGCCGAAGACTGCTGACTTCGATGGATCGCGTCTGTCGTGGCTGTGAATAACGTTGTCCCGGATGGGGAGTGAGATAATGGCCGGTGAATCTGGGCCGGTCGATCGACCGGAACGATGTCATCATTGCCAGAAGCCGATGGATTCGCCGATCGGATGTCTGAGCTGCCATACGATTTACCCGTCAAGCTCCGAACTAACCCATTTCGACCGACTGGGTCTGCCCACTCAATTCAGTCTGGCGTTACCCGATTTGGAACGCCGGTATCTTGCATGGAGCCGAGAACTCCATCCCGATTTTTACCAGACACGCACGGCGGAAGAGCAAGCCATGAGCCTTAAGCTTTCCGCAGCGCTCAATGACGCGTATTCGACGCTTAAAGATCCTGTCCGGCGAGCGGAATATCTTCTCTTCTTATTCGAGGGGCCGACCGCGGCCGAGCATCGTTCGATGCCGGAAGGATTTTTAGAGGAGATCCTCGAGCTTCGAATGGAGATCGACGAAGCCAAGGAAGAGGGGCTGCTTGATTCACCCTCCGTGCAAGGATTGAGAGATCGCATCAAACGGGAACGGGACGAAGTGATGGGAACGATCGGTGAAATGTTTCGCCAGATTGAAACTTCGGCCGAGCCCCCCGCGACAGCAACGCTAGCGACGATTCGGGAGCAACTTAATACGGTGAAATATCGAGACGGCCTGCTTCGCGAACTGTCGAGTTGTGGTGTTTGACGTCACGAGTCCGAACAGAGGAAGCATTCAAGCAAACGATGGCACACCCTGGACTTACCATTCTCCAGCCGAACGCCTCGCAGGAAGAACCGGAGATTATTCTCGGGATCGACCTTGGAACGACGTACAGCCTGGGCGCCTTCATGAAAGCTGGTCAGCCCTCCATCGTGCGCGATGAGTCAGGCGACGGACGAGTGCCGAGCGCGATTGCATTTCTTGATAACGGCACCGTTGAGATTGGAGCAAAGGCCAAGGCTCGATCGATTGCGGACCCGACTCATACCGCTTACAGCATCAAACGATTGATCGGCCGAACGCTTGAAGATCTAAGAAAAGACCTCTCCTTCGTTCCGTATCAAATCATCGAGCGCGAGACGTCGGACGGACGCCGCGTGCTCCACGTGAAAATTGATCAGAAAGAACACACCCCGGAAGAGCTTTCTTCGTTCATTCTTCGAGAGGTCGTACGGCGAGCGGAACGGGCTACGGGCAAGTCCATACGGAAAGTCGTCATCACCGTTCCGGCGTACTTCGATGAAACTCAGCGACAAGCCACGCGCGATGCTGGTCGAATTGCGGGCCTAGACGTCGTTCGCATCGTCAACGAGCCGACGGCGGCCGCGCTGGCGTACGGGCTCGAATCCCGCAAGGAAGGTAAGATTGCCGTCTATGATTTCGGCGGCGGTACGTTCGACTGTTCGATCCTCGATCTACACGCGGGGATCTTCAAGGTCCTAAGCACGCACGGCGATACGCATCTCGGTGGCGACGACGTTGATCGGGCATTGATGCAGTTAGCCGTTGGCGAGTTGGGTCAATCGCTTGACGACATGGACCCGATCCTCAAACAAGAGATTCGTGATGCGGCCGAGGCTGTCAAAATTGCCCTCTCTCGCGACGAATCGGCATCATTCATCGTTTCATCGATCAACTATCGTCGAACGGTGACCCGGATCGAGTTCGAAAAACTGATCGGTCCACTGATCGAGCGGACTCTCAAGAGTTGTCTGGCCGCTCTGCGCGATGCGGGAACCGACCCATCGGCAATTGATGAAGTCGTCCTGGTCGGTGGTTCATCGCGATTACCGATTGTCCGGCGACGCGTCGAAGAACTGTTTGGCCGGCGTCCTCATATGGAAATCAATCCGGACGAAGTGGTAGCCGCCGGAGCAGCGGTGCAAGGGAGCATTCTCGCTGGTCAGCTTCGCCAGGTTCTGCTTCTCGACATCACTCCTCTTTCCCTTGGGATCGAGACAATGGGGGGAGCGGTGAGCCGTCTGATCGCACGGAACAGCACCATCCCCGTGCAAGCGACCGAGCGGTTCACGACGTTTGTCGATGATCAGACGGGCGTTGATATTCACATCCTGCAAGGAGAGCGGGAACTGGCGCGCGATTGCAGAAGTCTGGGGCGCTTCAAACTAGGGGGAATCCCCCCGATGCCGGCGGGACTGCCGCAAATCGACGTCACCTTTCTGCTCGACGCCAACGGCATGTTGCAGGTAAATGCCCGCGAATTGCGAAGTAACAAGCAAGCTTCGATTGAGATTCAGCCGAGCCAGGGATTGAATCGTGATGAAGTCGAACGAATGATCCGTGAAAGCATCGTGCATGGGAAAGTGGACTTTGAAGAGCGACGCTTCATCGATCTTTCGAACAAGGCGGAGACGAATCTCCGTGCCACCGATAAGGGATTGACCCAAGCGGGTAGTAATCTGACGAGCGAGGAGCGGTCTGCGGTCGATCATGCAATTTCGAAAGTTAGATCGTCTCTCGAATCGCGAAATTCGGATAAACTGCAAGCGGCCCTCGATGAACTTGATCAAGCGACACGGCCACTCGCCGAGTTGCTGATGAATTCAGTGGTGAAGGCCGAGGTGGCAGGAAAGCGTATCGACGATGCCTAGACCGCTGAATGTATGGATTCTAGATCCAGCCAACTTGACGCCGTTCTATTCGTTCGCGCTCGCCCAGTCGCTCATCGGAGAAGGGGATCGCGTTCGCTTCGTGACATCCAAGTTCACTTACGATCCGGACCTATGCGTTCCAACGGAGGTGGAAGTCGACCATCATTATTTTCGCGGAGCCGCGAATTGGGATCGATTCGGCAATGTTGCCCGTAAGGCATACCGCGCGTTTCGATACCCCATCGATCACCGATCTCTGCTTCGTCGCATACGAGCATCAAAAGAGAATCGGCCTGATATCGTCCACTTCCAGTGGAGTCGATTGCCGATGTTCGATCGTAGGATGGTCTCAAGGCTGAAGAAGGAAGGAATCAAGGTCGTTCATACCGTTCACGACGTCGAGCCTCTTTATGAAGGGGGGGCGGATATGTCGGGGCTGGGTCGTGTCTACGAAAGTTGTGACGCACTGATCGTTCACACGGAAGCGAACCGTCGCGATTTGCTCGAGCGTTATCCCGCGATCGACGTTCATCGGGTACATGTGATTCCGCACGGGCCGCTCCAAGCCGAGGATTCCCCAGCGGGAGCGACACGTCAGACGGCTCGGAACTATCTCGGTATCCCCGACGATGCACGTGTCGTACTCAACTTTGGAAGCATCAAACCGTATAAGGGACTCGATCTCTTAGTGTCGGCGGTCCCTATGGTCGCACAGTCGGTCCCGAAGACTTATCTTCTTCTGGCGGGTCGTCCGGCACGACCGGCCGATGCTCCGGATTTATCGTCGCTGAAGCGACGAGGGATCTCGTATCGCGCGGATATGCATTTCATCGCGAACAAGGATGCCTGGAGCTATTACATGGCGGCGGATGTCGTCGCGCTTCCCTATCGGAACATCACACAGAGCGGTGTCCTACTGTCTTCGATGGCGTTCGCTCGCCCGGCCGTCGTCACGGCGGTCGGTGGCCTTCCCGAAGTCATTCGTCCCGGTCAAACCGGATGGGTCGTTCCGCCCGAGAACACCACGCTCCTCGCGGAAGCGATCACAGACGCGCTTTCGCATCCCGAGCGGACCGATGAAATGGGAGTCGCGGCAAAGAAAGACGTCGATAGCCGATTCTCCTGGCAAGCCATCGGCGCTCGAACGCACGAGATGTATGAGTCGTTGATGTAAGTTTCTTTTATAAGACGCGCCAGCAACGGCTATCGTTTGCCTTATGATGGAGAACATGTTTCTGTCATCATGACGGAGATAGGGCTATGGACTCAATTGGATGGTGTTTCACGCTATGGATTCTATTCGCGGCAGCTAATCTCGTTCATTGGCGGTTTCGAAAGCAGGAGCAATGGCATTATGTGCCTACTTCTGGACCGTTTTTATGGGTAAACCTCGTTTGGTTTCTTCTCACGCTTGTTTCGTCCGTGGTGACTCTCACTCGCATTTCGCCGATTGACTTCTTTGGTCCCATGATGATTGTCTACCTAGTTTCGTTCGAAGTTTATTCAATCTGGATGCGAGGCCGAATTCGGCGTGATCCCGGACTTGCGAAGACTATTTGGATGATTCCACCTATGAAACCAAGCCCGCTCGGGGCGCGGTTTTCAATCACATCATCCGATGCAACTGCGATCCTCGCTCACATGTCACCCGAGGAACAAGCTTGGTTCTTTGACGCGATCATAAAGAATGCCACCGATATTCGGATCATCATTCCTGTTCTATTCATCTTTCCGCTCGTGTTTGCGAGCATGACTTTGGCATGGCCTATCTCGACGGTTTTGTGGGCGGGATTTGTGATCATGAATCTCGTGCTGATGTACTTTTGGATGAAGAAAACCTATCAACGTCAACGCGCGTTGATGTGCCAGACGGAATGGGCAAAGGCGCAAGGGTTCACGCCGGAGAACCTCAGTCTCACCATCTTTTCATCGCCGAATCAAAAGTCGCGACAAATCGATCCCTAGTAATGCCGCCACGCTGCCGCGGGCATGCTCGTAAAACAGCGAAAATGAAAGGAATTCTGCATGCTCACGCAAGCGTGAGACATGGCACCCCGCTAGTAAGGGATATGACATCGCCAGCCGCTCTTGGGGAGATGTGAATTGGCGGCGATGCCAAGTCTCTAAATCGTCCCCACCGAATACTCCGACCGCGACTTCAGCGGCTTCAAAACCTCGATCAGCATAAGCGTCATGTCATCGTGCGCACGGACCTTGCCTTCGACGGCGACTTCGCCGAGAAGCCAATCGGCAAGTTCGAATAACGGAACATCCCCTGCGCCGTGAACGAGTTCTTCCATGCCCGCCGGGCGAAGCGGCCGTCCTTTGCGATCGGTCGCGTCGATGATGCCATCAGTGTAAAGGATCAGTCGATCTCCCGGAGAGAGCTCGATTGTTGCAAAGTGCGGCGTTCGCTGGAAATCGTCCAGGATGCCGATCGGCAAATGCTGACTTCGTAGGGACGAAGTCTCCCCCGTTTCCTTCCGCCAGATGATGGGGCCGGGATGACCAGCACCGCAAATCCGTGCAGTCAGCGTCTTGAGATCAATGGTGACAGCCAAAAAGGTAACGAACATGCCCGTGTCGCCGAAATTACGACAGAGGAATTCATTCATGTCGCGGGTGATCGCCCAGGGATCGGGATCGATGAGTTCCTGCTCGCTCAGGTGGCTGTTCACGCGCGACGCCATCAATGCCGCAGCCACGCCGTGACCGGAGACGTCGCAAAGCGTGATGACGACGTATCGGCTGTCGACCGTCGCGATGTGGCAATAATCTCCGCCCACTCGATCGACCGGAACGTATTTGACGTCGACATTGATCCATTCGTTAGCGATTGGCTTGGGTAGCAAGCTCTCATGCACGCGCTTCGCAAGTCTGAGATCGTTGTCCGCCTCGCGCTGCTTCATCACGAGTTTTCGATTGGCCGCTTCAAGAGCGACCCGTGTCCGTTCCCGCTCGGTCACATCTCGGCAGATCGCTTCGACCGCCACTTCTCCCATCGTCATGATTCGTCGAGCCGAGCACTCGAGGACGACCTCTCCATCTCGGCGCTGCACGCGGAATGAAATCGTCATGGCAGGACGAACGTCGTCGATCAAGTCGTCAAATGCCTCATCCACGCGCGGTCTGTCATCGACATGGATGAGCTCGAGCGCGTTGAATCGGCTTGTCTGCTCCTGTGTGAGTCCCGTGATCTCGTGGAACCGAAGGTTCGTGAAGAGAATCTTTCGCGCGCGGTTCAAAACGAGCAACGGATCGAGCATGTTATCGAGAAGATGCTCATACGCTTGTTGCCGTTCAATGAGCCGCGACTGCGCTTCCTTAAGCTGATCGGTGGAAACCTTGAGTTCAGTATTCAAGACTTCAAGAGCCCAGCGAGGAGATCGCTGCTCATCTGGATTTCGGTAGCCTCGCCGCGCGAGGGTCTCGGCGGAACCAATCACGAACCGGCAGGTCGCCCCGCAGGCGACACAGTCGATTTCCCAGCAGACAATATTCGGGCTCGGCGTCCCCTCAGGCTCAGTGGCCATGCATGCGAGGCCCGCAAGCAGGCCCCGAGTGTAATTACAGACGGGGGAATGGGCTCGGTCTTGATGTTTTAGGTAGGCCCATGCTTCGAGAGTCGCGGACGCTTCGACGGCGATGATATCGTCACTGTCCTCGAAACGTACAAGGCGGAAGAGTCCGTAACCTCGTTCGGAAAGGAGGCGAAGTCCCGCTTCCAGAAAGCCCCCGGACAAATCCGATCTTTTAAGCGTCGATGTAAGTTCGACGGCGGCCCTGAGCCCCGCGAGATAGAGGAAATGGGCGGCACTCATGCCCACTTCGTCGAAAAATGCCCAGTGTAAAGCGCTCAGTTCCGCTTCGACGTCGAAAAGACAGACGCGCGAGCCATCGATTTCCCACCAGCCCGGTCGGCTCTGAACTAAGCGACGAACATGTTCTGCGAGAGGTTCCGAAGGCATCACACCACTTTCCTACCAAGCCGGCAGGTTAACCCTTTTAATCTTGAGGACCGCGGGTCATTTCGGGCGTCAATGACTCGTCGCGCTTTCGATCTATTGGACCGAGACTCATCTTCTCGGGGTGTCCGCGTCAATGCGGTGATCGGTCACCATTGGTGAAAGATCCATCGATTCGCGAGAGCATCTTTCATCAAACGTTTTCATGACCCAAGGATAGCGTCTTCTCGGAGGGCGGACCAGAAGTTTCATGGTGTAACAGGTTGCGGCAAGAAATAAAAAAGCACGAGGTAGCGGCTCCCAGCGCTGAGCGCTCTTCCTCCTAGGAAGCCGCCCAGCCGCTACCCCGTGTCTCCTGTGAACGAGTCACAGTCGTTCATTCAATACCCGACCTTGATCGCAAAGGCAAGAGTTGAGTCGCGAAGCGACAAGGATTCGGCAGAAGTTGCTACCTCACCAAACCGAAAAGTCGGGATAACTTGTCAGTAACGTGCGATCATGATTTTACGCGCACGCACAGAACGCGCGGCTTACGAGAATCGTCTTCGACGAATAAAGGATTTTCGTAAAGTTCTGTTCGCGCCACAAGATCGCGCAGCAAGTCGACCTGATTGATACCGAACTCAGCAAGCAGCCAGCCCCCCGGATGTATCCGATTCGGTGATTCCGAGATCAATCGACGAAAGAGATCTAGGCCGTCCACCCCTGACTCAAGGGCCGACCTTGGTTCAAAGTTCTTGACTTCCGGATCAAGCGTTGTCCATTCCTCCTCGCGCACGTAAGGAGGATTGCTGACAATGAGATCGAATCGATCCTCCGGTGCAAGTCCAGCGAAGAGATCCGACTCGACGAATGTTAACCGCTCGTCAAGCTTATGTTTGGTGCAGTTCCGCCGCGCGACTTCAAGAGCGGCAGCAGAGACATCCACCGCCACGCCCGTCGCGTGCGGTCGATGATGCGCAATTGCAATGGCAATTGCTCCCGAACCGGTGCCGACATCGAGGAAACGGCTCGGAGCATCGACGGGAAGTCGATGAATCGCCTCGCTGACGAGGACTTCAGTCTCTGGTCGGGGAATCAAAACGCTGGGATTCACCTCGAAATCGAGTGAATAAAACTCGCGCATGCCAACCAGGTAAGCGACCGGCTTTCCTTTGGTTCGCTCGCGCACGAGGTCTCGAAATGTCGTCCGATCTCCTGGCGTGACTTCCGCATCGTACATCGCGTAGAGATCGATCCGCTCACACGAGAGAACATGAGCAAGCAGCACTTCCGCGTCGAGCCTAGGCGTATCGATGTTTCGCTCCCGGAAGAACCCATTGGTCCACTCCAGAAGTCGTCCTACCGTCCAGGTTTCATCCCGCGTGGTGCTCAGGGTTATCTCCTTTTAAGAGATGCGGTCGGTCTCTTAGAGTTCTCCAGCGATCTCATCGATCCGCTGTTGTCGGTCAAACTCTTGGAGCGCCTCGACGAGCTTGCTCAAATCACCTGCGATGATGGCCTCGAGGTTGAGGTTCACATTGATCCGGTGATCCGTGCAGCGATTTTGTGGGAAGTTATAAGTTCGAATTCGTTCCGAGCGATCCCCCGATCCGATCAAACTTCGGCGAAGTGATGCTCGCTTTTGCTGACTGGCGCGGAGCTGCTGATCATAAAGTCTTGTTCGGAGGAGTCGCATCGCCTTCGCACGGTTCTTGTGCTGACTACGTTCATCTTGACAGAAGACGACAAGGCCACTGGGGATGTGCGTCAATCGGACCGCGCTCGAAGTCTTATTGACGTGCTGGCCACCTGGTCCGCTTGAGCGAGTCGCCTCCATCTCGATGTCTTCCGGGCGAATGTCGATTTCTACTTCCTCGGGTTCCGCCATGACGGCGACGGTGGCGGCTGAAGTATGAATGCGCCCTTGTTGTTCGGTCTCCGGGACTCGCTGAACGCGGTGGCCTCCACTTTCGTAACGAAGGTTCCGATAAGCATCTTCGCCTTTGATGCTAAACGAAATCTCTTTGTATCCCCGGTGCTCGGAGGCGTTGAAGTCGATGATCTCGACCTTCCATCCCTGGGCCTCGGCATAATGCTTGTACATGTCGAAAAGGTCGCGGGCGAAAAGGGCGGCCTCTTCACCTCCTGTACCGCCGCGGATTTCGACGATGATGCTTTCGTGGTTTTCCTCGGGATCGACCAGAAGCATATCGACCAGGTGATTTTCCGCGCTCGCCAGCTTGGGCTCGAGGGTGGCGACTTCCTCCTGGGCCATTTCTCCCATGTCGGGGTCGTCAAGCACTTCCCGAGCGCTGGCAAGATTCTTCTCGGTTTCGACGTATTTGCGGTACCGGCTGACGAGCTTGCTCAGGCCGCTGAACTCGCGGGCGACCGCTTGATAGCGGGCATTGTCGGCGGCGACGTCAGGATCGGCCATTTGCTTTTCAAGGGTGTTGTAACGGGTGAGTTTTTCATCCAGCTTTTGGCGTAGTTTGTCGAGCATCTGGTATTCCTCGAGGATCTGCGGAAAAATCACGAGATAGAATGGGGAGTCGCTTTGGCTCTGAACAACAGAGACAAAGGGGGATGGAGACGGCTAAAGCCGTGGGGGATGTGCTCGCAGAGAACGTCGAGGATCGGTCACGTCGGATGAACCTTGTAACTTTTATTCGAATCGTATCGATTGTAGCGTCCGCGGGGTGTCTGGCCCCCTAAGCCTCGTATTCTAGGTATACTTTCGTGAATCGGACAACCCGCCTTTGAATTCCGGGGCAGGGAGCACCGCCGATCGCGGCGTTCAGGATGAGTTTTGATGGCTAATCGGTTCCTTGTTACCGCGGCTTTGCCTTATTCGAACGGTCGGCTGCACGTTGGTCACATGGCCGGCGCGTATATCCCTGCTGACATTTACGTTCGGTACCTCCGCGCGGCGGGAAGAGACGTGAAGTTCATCTGCGGGTCAGACGACAACGGCGGGGCGATCGAGATTTCGGCCTTCAAAGAAGGTGTTACTCCCGCAGAAATTGTTTCGAAGTATCACACGTCGCAAGAGGCGTCGTTTCGCGGGCTCGGCATCAGCTTCGACGTCTACGGCGGAACGCACACCCTCGGTTACACGACCAGGCACAATCAGATCAGCCAGGACTTCTTTAAGACGATTCACGACAAGGGTTATTTTTCCAAGCGGACCGACAAGCAACTCTACGATCCTGAGGCAAAGCGATTCCTTGCCGATCGATACGTGACGGGAAAATGTCACTACCCCGATTGCGGCTATGAGAAAGCTTACGGTGATCAGTGTGAAAACTGTGGCCGAACGATCGATCCCTTGCTTCTGGGCAATCCGAGAAGCGTTCTTACAGGTGCATCGGTTGAGGTGCGAGAGACGACCCACTGGTACCTAAAGCTCGCTCAATTTCAGGAGCCTCTGAAAGAGTGGCTTTCCAAGAAGACGAACTGGCGCCCCAGCGTCGTCAATTTTTCGCTCGGCCAAATCAAAGAGGGACTTCCCGAACGCTCGATGACGCGTGACCTGAGTTGGGGAATTCCTGTTCCGCTGGATGATCCTGATGCGGCGGGAAAAGTTCTCTATGTCTGGTTCGATGCGCCGATCGGGTACGTCTCCTTCACCTCGACGCTACTCGAGCGATCGGGAGGTTCGCCGAATGACTACGAACGGTACTGGAAGGATTCAGATTCGAAGATTGTTCACTTCATCGGCGAAGACAACATCGTCTTCCACGCGCTCATTTGGCCGGCAATGTTGATGGCGGAAGGGACGTTTCAGCTTCCTGACCAAGTCGTGGCGAACTCATTCCTCAACATCAAGTTCCCCGGCGCTGAGGAAGAGAAGATCAGCAAGAGCCGCGGGACGGCGATTTGGATCGAAGATTTTCTGAACGAGTACGATCCCGATCCATTGCGTTACTATTTGACAGCCATTGCCCCAGAGACGGCCCGGACGGCCTATAGTCCCGAGGATTTTCTCGAACGGAACGACAGCGAACTGGTGGCCGCGCTCGGGAACTTCGTCAATCGGAACATTTCGTTCACACACAAGTACTTCGAAGGGAAGGTTCCCGCCGTCGGCGAGCGAGACGATGTCGATCGTGCGATGCTGGCAGAGTGTCAAACGCAAGCGGACAAGGTGGCGGAGGAGATCGAAGGTTACCACTTCAAAAACGCCCTTGGCGAAATGATGAAGCTCGCACGTGCCGGTAATCTTTATCTCGATCAGAAGAAGCCGTGGTCGCAGCGAAAGGAAAGCATGGAGGCGTGCGGCACGACGATCAACGTTTGCCTGCAGGTGATTCGCACGCTCGCGGTGATCATGGAGCCATTCTTGCCGTTCGCTGCCGACAAGGTCGCGACGATGCTGAAGCTCGAACCCGCCGCGCGAGGATGGAGTAACGCTGCTCAGGAATTGCCGGCTGGTCTCGAACTTGCTCCCGCGGAGATGCTCTTCAAGAAGCTCCGCGAAGAGACGGCAAAGAAGTGATTTGAGAGTGATTTGATACGGGAACTCGTGCTTTCAAGGATGGGTCACGACGACTTGATCCAATTGTTCGCCCAGTAGGTAAGGAGACGTCTGATGCACTTGGCTTTCGTGGGGACGGGATATGTCGGCCTCGTCTCAGGAACATGTTTTGCCGAGAGCGGCAATAACGTCACGTGCATCGACGTGGATGCATCGAAGGTCGAGCGACTGCGCAAAGGGATCGTGCCCATCTATGAGCCTGGATTGGCTGAACTTGTCCAGAGCAACATTGCTGCGGAACGTCTCGAATTCACCACGGACCTTGCCAAGGGAATCGAGAAGGCGGAGCTGATCTTCATTGCAGTCGGAACGCCCCAAGGAGATGACGGGTCAGCGAATCTTAATGCGCTTTGGTCCGTCGTCGATGGGATTCGCGAGGCGGCGACTGCTCCTAAAATCGTCGTCGTGAAAAGCACCGTGCCGGTCGGAACGAATTCGAAGATCCACGCGCGACTCAATCACGAATCGAAATTCGAACATGAAGCGGCCAGCAATCCTGAATTCTTAAAGGAGGGATACGCAGTCGAGGACTTCATGAAGCCTGACCGGGTCGTCGTCGGTGTGCGAAGTTCCATCGCGGAAAAGCGACTTCGCAAGCTTCATGAACCTTTTCTTCGAACGAACCATCCATTTCTCGTCATGTCTCCCGAGAGCGCGGAGATGACCAAATATGTTGCCAACTGCATGCTCGCGACGAAGATCTCGTTCATCAATGAGATGGCGAATCTATGCGAAACGATGAACGCCGACATTAATGATGTTCGGATCGGGATCGGACACGATAGCCGAATCGGCTTTCAATTCTTGTTTCCCGGAGTCGGTTACGGCGGTTCCTGTTTTCCCAAAGATGTCAGAGCCATGATCGCGCTCGCCAAGCAGCATGGTATCGACTCCACCATTCTGAAAAGTGTCGATGATGTCAACGAGAATCAAAAGAACAGGCTTGGCACGAAGATCAAGGAACTTGTCGGTAATGACCTGAAAGGGAAAACCGTCGCGCTTTGGGGACTTTCGTTCAAGCCACGAACCGACGACATTCGCGAGGCTCCGTCATTGGTGCTGATTCGCGAACTTCTCGACGCGGGGGCTGAAGTTCGAGTTCATGATCCCAAGGCGATTGGCAATGTGAAGGAGATTTTCGGCGAGCAGATCGTCTATTGCGATCGTGCCTATGGAACGGTCGAGGGGGCCGACGTGCTCGCGATCGTCACGGAATGGCAGGAGTTCCGCAATCCTGACTTTGAGATCGTTCGTCGATTAATGAATACACCGATCATCGTGGACGGGCGTAACCTGTACGATCCGAATGCCATCGCTTCCCTTGGCTTCACTTATGCGAGTATCGGCCGAGCGACAAAAGTCGCGACACAGCCAAGCTAAGTTTGACTCATCTCATCATTCATCGAGGAGTTCACTTCGTGTCATTGTTGAACCGAGAGGTCGAAGGGAGCCTCGATTCCGCGTCTTGGATTCGCCGAATGTTTGAGGAGGGGAATCGCCTTCGCGCTCAATTCGGCGATGAGAACGTCTATGATTTCTCTCTTGGCAATCCGCATCTTGAACCTCCGGCCGAATTCGTCGACGCGCTTCGTGAGCTAGCGACGCACCCCGCCAAAGGTGTTCACCGCTACATGCCCAATCCTGGATTTACCGAGGTCAGAGAGGCCATCGGCAAGTGGTACGGAGACCGCGAAGGAGTCAAGATTCCGACGGAGCATGTCGTCATGACCTGCGGTGCCGCCGGCGCGATCAATGTGGCGATGCGGACTCTCCTTGAGGCCGGAGATGAAGTTGTTCTCTTCGTACCGATCTTTGCGGAATACCGCTTTTACGTGATGCATCAGAGAGGGACTTGCCGTTTTGTTGAGACCGATGACGAATTCAATATCGACTTGAATCGACTGGCCGAGGCGATCAATCCTCGCACGCGCATGGTTCTCATCAATTCACCGAACAATCCGACCGGCCGGGTCTATCCCGAACAAACGATTATTGGTCTCTGCAAGCTTCTCGAAGAGAAGAGCAAGGAGTTCGGTCGACCGATCATCCTTGTCACCGACGAACCGTACCGAAGTCTCGTTTATGATGGCGTCACGGTTTCGCCGATCATGCCTCATTACAGCGCGACGATCGGTATCAGTTCGTTCTCAAAGGACCTCGGTCTCGCGGGGGAGCGCATTGGATACATGCTCGTTCACCCCGATTTTCCAGAAGCGTCGGAGGTACTCCGTGGGCTCGTCTTTTGCTTGCGAACAATGGGATTCGTGAATGCTCCCGCCATCATCCAGTTGGCAGTGGCCAAGTCACTGGGAGCGACGGTCGACATTGATGCGTATAAGCGGAATCGAGACAGACTTTATGACGCGCTGGTTAGTCTCGGGCTGGAGATCGTGAAGCCGGAAGGGGCGTTTTATCTCTTCCCAAAGTCGCCGCTTGCCGATGATGTCGCCTTTGTCAAACTGCTGCAATCGGAGCGGATACTTAGCGTCCCTGGGGCTGGATTCGCGCGACCAGGCTACATTCGACTTTCCTATGCCGTCGAGGCGGACGTCATCGAACGGTCGATTCCACAATTCGAGAAGGTGCTTCAGTCGATTCCTCGCTAATCATGCGGCGTCATCAGAGGATCAGCATGGCATCTCCGTAGCTGTAGAATCGATACTCTTTTTCAATCGCTTCGCGATAGGCCGCGAGAATTGCCTCCCGCCCGGCCAATGCCGACACCAGCATGAGTAATGTTGATTTCGGCAAATGAAAGTTAGTGACCAGACAGTCCACCATTTTGAATTCAAACGGGGGCACAATGAATAGATTGGTGCTCCCGGAGAATCCGCCCTCTTGATGGCCGTGCAAAGCGGCTGTTTCCAATGTGCGAACGGCGGTGGTGCCGACAGCAACCACGCGCCCCCCTGAATCCTTCACGTCGCGAATTCGACGAGCGACCGCCGGCGTAAGCTGGCACCATTCGAAGTGCATCACATGCTCGTCGGTTTCCTCGACCGTCATCGGCAAGAAAGTCCCTGGTCCGACGTGCAGCGTGACCTTTTCGAGCATAACGCCTTTTCGCTGCAGTGATTCCAAGAGTTCTGGCGTGAAATGTAGGCCGGCCGTGGGGGCCGCTACCGCGCCCGGCTTGTCGGCAAAGACGGTCTGATAGCGAGACTGATCGTTCGCTTCGTCATGGCCGCCACGAATATACGGCGGCAGGGGAGTATGGCCCACCGGGCTCAGAAGCTCTTCCGGTGAACCCTCTTTCGACGGTCGAACGATCCACGTCTTGTTCGGCGTTCGCTCGAGGAGCGTCAATTGCCAATCGGCACCTTCGATAGTGATCGTTTCACCGATTTCGGGCTTGCCACGCGTCTGGGCCATCATCTCCCAGCCATCGGCGGTGGATTGAAGGAACAATCCCTCCCATTTCCCGCCGGTCTTCGTCCGAGTACCGTACAATCGTGCGGGCAATACGCGGGTATCGTTCACGATCAGGAGATCACCTGCGTGAATATAATCGACAATATCGCGAAATACTCGATGTTCGAGTTTTCCCGTTTGGCGATCCAGAATGAGAAGTCGCGACGAATCGCGCGGCTCGAGGGCATGCTGCGCGATCCGTTCCGGCGGTAATTCGTAGTCAAAGAGGTCGACACGCATACCGATTTGTTTTACGGAGGAGTCGGTTCAGATCGACTGTAGCGGAGTGTAATCTTCCGATGCCGGGACCGAGGCCTCTCGCATTTGGAATCACCGAACTCAATATCGGCGGCGCGGAGAAAAGCCTCGTCGACCTGGTGATTCGTTTGGATCGAAGTCGATGGAGTCCCTCGGTCGTTTCCCTTCAGCCGTTGGGACCACTTGCAGCCGAATTGCAGAGTTTAGAAATCCCGGTTGCATCACTTGAGATGAACTCTCTCTGGGATACTTTCAACGCCTATCGGGTGTGGAAAAAACTGCTGACCGAGAGTCGACCCGCCGCACTGATCACGTTTCTATTCCATGCCAATATCCTCGGTCGTCAGGTCGCGAGAGCAGGGGGGATTCCCCTTCATGTAAGCAGTATCCGTGTGGCGGAACGGTCTGCTCAATGGCACCTCGCGCTCGACAGATGGACGAGGCGAAGTGGCGACCGATATGTTTGCGTGAGCCAGGCGGTTGCCGATTTCACGCACCAAAGAGTGAAGGCACCTTGGAGCGACATCAATGTGATTCGGAACGGGATTGATCTGCGCCGAATCGATCAGGTCGTTCCTCTCGACACGAGTGAGTGCCGGATTGGGTCAAGCGATCTCGTGCTCGTCGCTGTTGGTCGGCTGACAAAACAAAAAGGTCCCGACGTTCTTTTGGATGCAATATCGAAGATTGTGCCCGCTGCGACGCAGCATCGCTTGCGTCTTGTGTTCGTCGGTGAGGGGCCGATGCGAGCTTCGCTTCAATCATTCGTTCGAGAGCATCAACTCGAGTCGATCGTCACTTTCGTCGGACAGCAAAAGGATGCTCTGGGGTGGATTGAACGAAGCGATGGATTGGTGCTGGCTTCTCGATGGGAAGGGATGCCCAATGTTGTGCTGGAAGCCATGGCATGCCGTCGAACAGTTATTGGAACCCAAGTCGAAGGGACGACGGAGCTCGTTATTCCGGGGGAAACGGGTTGGTTAGTTCCCCAAAACGATCCAACAGCATTGGCAAATGCTCTCGTGGATTGGATGACATCGCCCGAAAAACGAGAGTCGTTCGGCGTCGCAGGTCGAATACACGTTGAAAAGCACTTTACCATTCAGCGCATGGTTGACGACTGGGACCGATTGCTGACGCAGATTTGTCAATAAATCCCTTCTCACTTATCTGATAGCATCTCCAACGTCAGTTCACGGAATGAATCGACGTTCCAAGGGAGTGGAGAGCGTTCGCTGAGTAATGGAACGTAATGCTTGGCTTCGACCGCGCCGGTTGATCCTTTCATGGAGACTTTCCAATTTCCCGCGGGAGGGAAGATATTTAATGTCCCTGCATCGCCCGACACACGCGTGAGGCGGATCTTTTGCGGCTCGATTTCGACGTCAATCACCTGCTGATGCACGGCGATTCCGTTGATCACTAACTTTGGCCAAGAGGTAGGGATCCGCGGATGAAGGTGAAGCCCTTCGAGGGTCGGGGAAAGCCCGGCGAAACCCTCGATCATCGCGGAGGGAACCATCACGCTTTCGACGAACTCTTGGTCCAATCCCAAGCCCCCGGCAGTTCCGCCACCTTGTAGTGTTCCTCGACCGGGAACGGAGTAGTATTTCCGATAACCCCCTTCCGCTTCGACCTCCCGGTACCAATCGGCAATCGCTCCGAGTCGATTCCACGCATTGTCAGGTCCGAGGATTCTCAAGCGTGCCATGACATCGTGGTACGAAAATCCCAGCACCGCACCTCCATCTTGCACTTGGCCTCCGAAGGGGATCGACTCCGGATCAATCCAGGCGAACATGTACCAATCGATGTTTCGACGTGTCGTCGCCCGTGGCGCAAACCGAAAATGATAAATGTCCCCTCCCTGTGAAGTATCTCCATCCACGGTCCGTTGACCATCAATCCAAGCGAAGATCGCTTTCGCTTGAGCAGGAGATGCCAGGCCGTAATGAATTGCTTCCAGATTGACGAAGGTGTATCCGTAGTCATGATGAACGCCGTCTTCGTCGATACAGGCGACGAATCGGCCCGTTTCCTCGTTCCAGAAGGTCCGTTGGGCAGTCTCCTGCACTCGATCGGCCAACTTATTCAGGTCAAAAGGTTCAAATCGCTCCGGGCCGCCCGGCAGATTCCACTCAGGATGGCGCGCGATCATCTCCTCAAGTTCCGCCATCTTCCTCAGGGCCGCATACAGATAGATCGTCGCGAGCGTGTCACGACTTCCAAAGGGAAGCAGATCCCAGTAATTGCTTCCGATGCCGTGTCCTTTAAGCATCGTTTTTTTGCCGTCGGCATCCCGTTTGAATCCCGGCTTGCCGTCATGTCCCGTCCATCGCGTGTACACGATTCCTGACGAATGAACGTCAAATTCAACGAGTGAATAACCGAGGATTCGCCGCAACCGTGGGAGCATTTCGCGAAGCAGATTTAGGTCGCGCGTCCATCGAATGTAGTCGATCGCGCCCAAGAGAAGAGATGTATTGTTGATGTTGTGCCGTGAGTCGATCGAGGTAAATAGCGACTTGACGGTGACCGTGGCGGGAGCGCTGTTATGGAAGCAAATCCGAAAACGCTGTAACTCACAGGCCGGCACGGGATGTCGGTGGAGCGGAATCATCGTGAACTTAGTACCATCCACTGCCGAAATAGGTGTGAAGTAAGCGCGACGGGTTTCCAACCGGCGCCCCCCGGTGCCGATCGTCCATTCCAAGGCACAGAGATCTGTCGGGTTTAGGCCCTCCGCAGCCCATTCTAAACCGACAAAGGGAGCGACGAACGGATCGACATGAAAGAGAGGGGTTTCCACAGACGCATTCGGTTTATCAAGCGAAAGCACGAGACCGTTTTGCTCATCCAGCGATTTGGTCGAGCAGTTTTCGAACGTCCAACCGCTAGTGTTCTTGAGCGGCGAGTGGCCGTTTTGTGAGAGGTAGGGGATATTGACCAGCGAGAAGTGATAACCAATGCCTCCCGCCTGCGACCAGAACGGGAACGGCCAACCTTCGATATGTGCGGCGCCCGCGTGTTGATGCGTCGAGACATATCCATCGGCGTCGATCCTTCGAGACAGCAATGTTCGGCGCCAATGTTCCCGCATTGCGTCTCCCGAGTCTCGCGGGGAAGTTGCTCGCCAGATCGTCGAACCGACCAGCCATTGGTCCCAGAGGGTCGCCGCCCCTTTTAAAATTGGGTCATTATAGTGCCTCTCAAAGAGGCGATTGAGTGAATCAGCTTTGGGGACTTCACCGGGAATGATGAAAAGGGATCGATCATCCGCCGATCCTGACGTCACGATTAAGACGAAAACAAGTAGAGATGCACGAAAAGGAGTCATGCTCGATGCTCGCGAAACGATGAGGTGAAAGCATCTATTTTACATCGAGGATGACTCGAATGCGAACCCCAACATTTCGGGATCAGGAAGCAAGCTTTAAATGAGACACTGAGTCACTTCTCTTGAAACTCGAGTGATCTTTTCTCGATCAGATCGGCTTCGACGGAAGTTCTCCAACCAGTGAAGGCTTGTTCGAGACTTAAGGGTTTCTGGTCCGCTTGCCCGCGGAAGTATTTTACTTGCTCGCGGATGATTCGTGGGGTGAGGGCTCCATCAGAATTCGCGATTGCGATAAATGCGAACGGCGTATTTTGGATAGCACTGTTCATGATCTTGCCAGCCTCTTTCTTGTCACCTTTGAGATAGAGTGTGCCGCCTAAGATCATTTGAGCTCTCGGGTCTGATTTTCGAGTTTCCAGTGCTCTCCGGGCAAACTTAATCGATAAATTTAGATCACCAAAGGGAGGGGGGACAGATGTGTAAATTTGCGCCAGTTTTATCATGATGTCAGGATCACTTGAATCACCGAATTCCGATTGAATCTCACTCATCAGTTGTCGTAGAGCATTCTCATGCCCAATCTTCGCCGCGATCAGACATGCATCGTAATAGGTCGAGAAATGTCGATCACCTAAATCAATGGCATGTCGCCAGCTTCGCAGACTTGCATCGAACTGTTTACTACGTGCGCAAGCATGAGCGTGAGTTACATTCAAAAGATAATCTTTGGGATTGATAGCCAACGCCTCTTCATAGTGATAGGCTGCGAGCTCAGGGTGATTCGCGACGATTGCTTCCACGGCTTGTCGCTTATGCCATTTAATCCTATGCTCCGAATTCGATGACCTTTTAAGTGGAGACGCGATTTGCCATTTGAGGGCACTCTCTTTCAATACATTTGCCGGGATATCCTCCCATCGTCCATCAGTACGGATTCTTTCGCCGAGGAGTAGTCCTATATAGTCGTCCCGCAGTTCAGGCATGACGGCAAGAGGCTTGACGGAATAGTGGTGGATGAGGCCGAACGTATCCCCCAGGAAAAGGGAGGAACCGTCGGATGTGAATCGGAGAGAGGAGATGGGAGATTGAAAACGAAGTATCCCAGTAAAAGGCTCGCCGCGGAGCAGGTCCCAGATTTGTAATTCGGTTTGGTTTGAGATTACCGCAAGCATTGATCCGGAAATATCAACCGTGGATGCATCAATGACTTTGTCTAAGTTGAATTGGCTTGCTATCGTGGTATTCTCGCCTTCGACTTGATACATGGCGACCTTACCATCTTGTCCAATGACGACTATTTTATTGTCGCGATCTGACCAGTGAAGAATAGACACTGGGCTTCGATGCTTAAGGTGAATGAAAGGCTTTGTTCCATCGACGATTTTCCAAATGTAAATCGATCCAGTTAGATTATATGCCGCGATGAACGGAAGATGAGGATGAAACTGCAGTTTCCAGTTTGGGCTTGGTTCAGGAAATATGAGTCTAACCGCGGATCCCACTGGGTTAACTGGCAAAACGAGGACTTCGGCATTCGAAGACAATATTGCAAACATCGTCTCCTTGTCATCGATGAAAATCTCCATTCCTCGACTCTTGTCAACAGGTTGATCAAACAACAATTTTGAATCCGCTTGATTCATGACTTGAAATCGATGATTTCTCGTTAAGTAGGCGACTATTCTTCTTTGGCTATCCTGTAAATAGGTGCCAATTCGATTGGGTGGTAGTGGGAGATTCTCAGGAAGTGTGTGGCGGCCAAGACTTGCTTGAACGAATTGTACAGCTGCGATTTCAGGCGTTGCCTCATGGAAGGGCGTCGACTCCGGCAGTGTGATCTGTTTTCTAACTTCGGACTTGGCCGCAAACGGCGGCGACGAACACTCTTCTAATGGCGGAGTCCAGATTCGGGCGATTGAATCATTCCCGATCGTTAAGAGAGAGTAACTGTCACTTGATCGCTGAATTGTTCGAATCCCCGATGCGAGTGATAAATAATTCTCGCAAACGCGGTTTGAGTCCATGTCCCATTGATTCAAGGAGAGATGCGAATGGCTGGGTCCGGTGGTATAGAGGACCTTGTCATCGGATGCAAAGTAAGCAGAATGAATCGATGAGTTAGCTCTTTCCAAACGATATAAATGCTCTTGGTTCGCGAGACTATAAACATCGATTGAATGTTTACTTGAAAGTAATATTCTCGCGTGAGCGGGATCAATGTCGACTGATTGAATGAATTTGTTGGGCCAAATCGATGGCGATGATTGAGGATCCTCGTAATGCCAACTGAGAAACTGCGTCCCCTCAGAATCGTGCATTGTAGATATTATATAACCATCCGTTTGGTCTGATTGAATAAATTTCATTTGCTTCGATAGTCGTGTCGAAGCGACGGGATGGAATAAATCGTTCGTGAATACACACAATGTGTGCTGATCTTCAATCGTGGCAATAACGGTGTTTCGCATGTCGGATTTCAAGAAGAGTACTGCTTTTCCTGTAAAGATGGGTTCAACGGACTTGGTTGTCCGAGAGAAAAGAATACATTTATTGATTATTGAATTATTAAGAATAACATCATCAGAGTTTGGTGCAAAAGTAATATTAGTCGGTTTGATGGGAATGTTCATTTGAGTTATTAGACAGGACGTCGGGATGTCCCATATTTGTAAGATATCCTCGTTCTCGTTCTTGCTGTATGCGATTGCAACCTGCGTGCAGTCTCGATTCGCGGTGATGGTGCTATGCTTGGACGGAAGTTTTATTTCGCGGTGAAGCAGTCCAGTTGTTGTATTGTATATAATAATTCCTTGGGCGGTGCGCATGGCGAGGGACTTGGTTTGATCGTTGAATCTGAGTAGTCTTGAGGACGAATCCATCGGTATGCAAGTCGAGAGGGTCGGGTGTGACGCTGAAGTCAATGCCCAATGGCGTTCATAGGTCTCCTGGGGAATCAGTCCTTGGTCGTCAATCTTTCTGGCGTTATGGATCCACGCGAGTGATCGCCCCATTTGCCCTCGTTCTGCCGATTCGTTTGCTCGATCGAGATTGAGTCGGACAAGCTCTTTGGTGCGATCTCGAAGCAGATTCTGTGTGACGGACCGAAGTTCACGTTCTTTTTCAGCCTTTGCCCGAGAGTCGATTCCCCAGAGAGTAACGGCAATGGTTGTAGTCGTTAAGAGGAGAACGATTCCGGCAGTCGATGCGGTTTGTGTTGGGTATCGCCGACAGAATCGTATGGCCCGCTCAAGACGTGATATCGGACGAGAAAGAATGGGCTCTCCCCGTGTGAAACGGAGGAGTTCCTCTCGTAAAGCTTCCGCAGACAAGAATCGCCGAGCAGGATCCTTAGACATCGCCCGAAGGCAGATCGTTTCAAGGTCTTTTGGGGCGGTCGGATTGAGTCTGCTTGGAGGGACGGGCTCATCCTGAAGGACTTGGAAGATCACTTGCTCCGGCGTTCCCTGGAAAGGTGGAACTCCCGTGAGAAGTTCGTAGAGAATCGCCCCGATGCTGTAGATATCCGTTCGAAAGTCGACTTGCTCCGAACCACCCGAAGCTTGTTCGGGACTCATGTAGGCGGGGGTGCCGAGAATTTGTCCCGAGTGAGTCAGCGAAACTTGTGCTTCAATTGCTTTCGCGAGTCCGAAGTCTGTGATGTGAGGATGGTCGTTTCCATCGACGATGATATTAGCGGGTTTCAGATCTCGATGGATGATGCCTGCTCGATGGGCGGCAGCGATCGCGTCGGCAATCTCGGCAATAACGATTGCGACTTGCTTGGGAGACCACCCAAAAAAATCGGCACTTCCCTCGAGCTTCGTTCCTTCAATGAGTTCGCTGGCAATGTACGGGACGTTGTCGATAACGGCCGCGTCATATTGCTTGACGATCAGCGGGTGCTCGATGGCGGCTGCATATCGCGCCTGTCGAAGGAAACGTTCTCTTTCGTCTTTGCTCGCGAATCTTCCGGCGATGAGTAGCTTTAATGCGACGGTGCGATCAAGATTCGAATCGTAGGCTCGATAGACAACCCCGGTCCCGCCGCGACCGAGTTCATCCGATAAAGAGTATTGGCTTATTCGTCGTGTGCCCTGCAACGCTGATCGACCCTTTAGGAATCTTTAACAGTTTTAAAAGAGTACGATCATCGTACATTCCCCGAGGGGGACGTTACAGGTATTTCCTACCCGCGAATCGATTCGCCAGGGCGTCTTTTCGTTGTACGCTCATCAGGGAATCTCGTTGCTGGCCCAAGAGCTTCTCATGAATGGAATGGGTTGCTTAGGTTTTGGTGAGTGATATCTCCAAATCGTGAAACGCTGCTGAAGCTGCGGCTGATGCCGTTATGGTGAGCGTGTCTTCTGCGACATTTTCTGGCATTGTTTCAATCTTAACTGACGCGGTTTTGGCGTCATTTGGACAGAAATAGACAGAGCTGGGATTGATCAAAAATGTCGAGCCGTAAAGCGTATTTCCATTCAAATTAACGGTATCTTTAAAGCTTGCATCAGCGGTAATCGTGATGGCCACGGTCGTTCCTGGTTTCGCATTCGACGTGTCTGCGGACATAGTGAAATCTGGCATGGTAATCTCCAGGCTTATGTTGAGGTAAGAATTACTGGTTCGTACGGAATTATTGTGGGTTCACGGCGTCCACTGGATTTGCGATTATCGTAACTCTCAGTCGTTGGAAGCTTGGATCCTCGACAAGTACCTCGACATTAAATCGAGGCTCATTGAATACTTCGGCATAGAGGTCAACGGCGGATAGCTTCGGATTAATCGGAATCGTTCCATAACAAGTGTCAGTATGTCTTGTTTGTAGAAAGAATATCAATTGAGTCGCGATTTCCTTGAAGGCATCCTGATTCGAAATTTCCCCGTTCGCCCCCATTTCTGTCACATAGTATCGATCTTTGTCAGCGTCATAAAACAATGAAATGCCGAGCTGGTAATCACCATTATCAAAGAAAAGAAGGGAAGTGTTTCCTCTTGAAATCCATTCATTCAAATCTTCTTCGGTGAATCCGCTATAGCGAATGTCTGTCTTTCTCTGAAAGTCAACGATGCGTGCGATATCAATATCGTGCTGAACTTTAACGGTCGACCACATGTGCTGCTCTCCTGTGCGAAATTCATTCATAGGATCAAGGAAGGTCATATCGACAGCTTTGATTCCGCGCGATCCCACGGTCTAAAAGGGATTCAGATGTCGGCAAAGCCATCAATCGTGTTCGGTTCCGTTCACTTCGGAATCGTCTCAACGTTCTTAAGAAGTTCGATGAGACTGACACTCGAAAGAAGGTGAGGCTTTCGTCCTGATCAGCGTGACCTTATTTTGATATTCTAACGATTAAGGTGAACTAATGATGCGGCACCCAGCATTGCCCTCCTTCGTGCGTCAAGAGGTTCAGGCGGCGTTTCGAATTTCTCTTGTTTGAATATGGATAGTAACGTTAGGCTTTCGACGTCTCAACATCTTGGTGGAAAGATAGGTAAGAATATCATTCTAACATTCTTATTGCCTGTTCCCATTCATCGCTGTATGGGGCAAAGGCCTAGTTTTGCCGTCGAGTTCTTGGGATCGGTGAGTGCCGGAACCTAATGGATGTCACAGGCAGCGGAATGGACATGTCTGATTTAGAATCCGTATCGACGAGGAAACTCGAGCAGACTCTCGCACGAGCGAAATCAGGCAGCGAGAGTGCGAAAACGGAGCTTCTAGAGAGTTTTCGCCGGTACCTTTGGGCGATTGCCCATCGAAAACTCGGCTCGCACTTACGAAGGAAAATCGGCGCCTCTGACATCGTTCAAAGGACAATGATCAAAGCGGACCGTGATTTTCCGCAGTTTAAAGGGGACCATTTGCCGCAGTTGGTCGCTTGGCTGCAAACGATCTTAAGTCACGATATTGGACACGTGATTGAGGAATACACGGAAGCGGAAAACAAAAACATTGAGAAAGAAAGACAAATCGGCGACTTCGACGTTTCCGGAAGTGACCCGACTCCTAGCCTTCTTGCATCGATGAACGAGGAAAAGGCAATGATTTTGGCGGCATTTGAAAAGCTGCCTGATCGGGCTCGAGAGTTCCTCAAAGCAAGATTCAAGGATGGAGAGTCGCTCGAGGATATTGCATTGGTCCTGAAAATGTCCCAGGACGCCGTTCGAAAGGTGATTTCCAGAGGGTTAGAGGAGTGGGTCGCACTCGCCCGGAAAGAGGGGGCGACCTTTGATATCGAGTCGGCGGACCTGCACGCGTTGCTTTTGCCTGAACCGCCGCCGGAAGACATGCCGGAGAAATTGGGCCCGTATCGAATCGAGCGAGACCTCGGGAGTGGCGCGTTCGGGGTGGTGTTTCTGGCGACTGACGTGCGAACAAGTCGGCTGGTGGCTTTGAAGTGCCTTCGCACAAGTGTGTCATCGTTTCCCCAAATTCGAGACCGATTCCTGCGTGAGGGAAAGATCCTTTCCGCTTTGGATCACAAGAATCTAGTCAAGATCATCGAGGTGGGTGAATTAGAAGATATTTGTTATATAGCGTGCGAGCAATGTGAAGGGCCGTCATTGCGTGAGTGGCAATCGTCTCATGGGCAGCCCATTCCGTTATCACTCGCCGCTTCTATGGTGATTCAGATTGCAGCAGCAGTAGCTCATTGCCATTCGAAGGGTGTCATTCACCGAGACATCAAGCCCGCGAACATACTACTGACCCCTCTTACCGATCCAGCAGTTCTGGCTCCAGACGACGACTCAGTCTTTCGATTTGTTCCGAAGCTCGCCGATTTCGGGCTCGCGAAAAGTTTGATGGAAGAGAGTGGCATCACCGCGAGCGGAGACCTACTAGGGACACCTTTTTACATGTCCCCTGAGCAAGCAGGCGTTGTGAAGCGTGAGATCGGTCCTGCCACAGACATATTTTCTCTCGGTATTTTGCTCTTCGAATTATTGACGCATATTTCGCCGGCTCAAGCGACGACGGTCTTTAGCCGGAATAAGGGGAACGTCTTTGAGAATCTTCCGTCCGTCCGAACGATTCGTCCCGATCTTCCCGTCGAAGTCGAGGAGTTATTAGCAAAGTGTTTGGCATTCTACCCAGAGGATCGCTACGCGAGCGCGGAACTGCTGATCAGTGATTTAATCCGAGTGTGCGACCCTAGCGAAACGTAGTGGCCAGTCGAAAATCGACTCAGTGGTCATCGCATCAAGCGGCTTGATCGAACGACGACGGACTCATGGATCGAACACGAGCCTCAGATGTCAAGCGTTCTTAACGACGCTCGCCGGCGCGGTTTCGGGAGCGTCCTCAGAGGCTGGATCGTACCAGCTATCCTTGAACTCGATCGGCCGCTTCGATCGCATCGAGACATTCGCTGAGAGTGCCATGACTGCGTCCGCCAAGGCCACCTGTCCGGTGCAGCGGACCTTGTACGAATCAGGATTGCGAATCGCGAAAGCGAACGCTTCGATCTCGGTGAAATAGCCCCTATTCACGGTGGGTGCGGTTGCCCCCTTCGGTACGAAGTAAACACTGCGCTCGTATGCCGTCTTGGCGAGTCCTGCCTCTGCCGTCAGGGCGGTGCTGGTCGTACTCTTTAACACCGGCTTGCCCCCCTTCGGATCAGTAACAACAGTGATGTACGTCTCTTCCGGGATGGTCGTGTCGCCAGGTTCTCGTTCTTTGAAGAGCATGACGTCCCGTTCATTCATCACACAGAGCGTGCCGCGCGTTCCCATCACGACTTCGCCATAGCCCTCTTGGGTATTCGTGTTGATTGTGGAGTAAGTGAGCGTCACTCCTCCCGGCATCTGATACATGCAGTAGACGTGATCCTCGCACTCGCGATTGTCTTCGAAGAAGAATTTACCGCCGGTGGCGAGAAGCCGAAGCGGATGGACTTTGCCGAGGAAGAGCGAGCACGCGTCGAGCTGATGGCTTCCTAGTTCCGCCATCAAACCGCCGCCTGTCCGGTCATACAGCCGCCAGCGCACCAGTTCCTCAGGCGACTTATAACCAAAAGCGGAAGCGTTCACACTGTTGTCTTCCGTCGGAACGATGGGACACCAGCTATCGCCCGAGACACCAAAGTCAGGAGCGGCCATGGTCGGCTGGTCCGGTCGGTGTGGGTTCGAGAGCGTCCACGTGTTGTTTCGATGCCAAAGAGCGCGGACGTGGCGGATGTCGCCGAGCACGCCTGATTCGACAACCTTGAGCGCGAGCTGATAGAGCGGGCTGTAATGTCGTTGATGGCCGATCGAAAGAATCTTGCCTGTCTTTTCACTCGTGCGGACCATTTCCTTGCACTCGGCAATGCTGTGGGCCATCAGCTTTTCACAGAGGACGTGCTTGCCCGCTTCCATCGCTTCAATCGCGAACTTCTTGTGAGTCCAAAGCGGGGTAGCGATGACGATTGCTTCGATGTCCTTATCGGCAAGCATATCCTCCCACTTCTCGTGGAACTTGACCTTGTCTCCCTCCTCGGTGCCATAAATCTTTTGGAACGTCCGACGACCGCGGGCGATCTGGCTTGGACGGATGTCGTGATAACCGATGAATTCGAGGTAAGCCGGCGAGCTCTGCTCGATCATCGCCTGGCAACCTTCGTTCCCCGTCCCGACGATGCCTGCCTTCACTGGCTTGTCGATGGTGCCGTATTCGAAAAAGTACGGTCCGACGGCCGGTGCGGTGAGTGCCCCACGGAGAAAGTCTCCTTGCAGCGAGCCGAGCGCCGTCAGGAAGTTCTGCTTGCCGATCTCTGTCTGCTTGCTGTCGAGATTCATGCCTCTTCCCCGTGGAAGTTGATTCGTGCTTTATTCGGATTTTGCCGCGAGTCGTTACGACACGCTTACTCGTCGACGCCGTACCGGGACCGACCGAGCCAGTGACTTGTCCGCCGGCACCGGATCGGGAACGTCTGGGCTCGCGGGATCGTACCAGCTATCTTTGAACTCGATCCGAGTATTCCCCTTGATCGCCACATTCGCGGCGAGTGCCATCACTGCGTCGGCCAAACCGACTCGCCCATCACAGCGAGGCTTCTGTCCTTCGCCCGGATGGCGAATGCAATACGCGAAGTGCTCGAGCTCTTCCTTGTAACCACGACTGACGACTTCGCTTGATTTGGCGGCGGCTGCGGCGGCGGCACCCAGGCTCGCGGCAGAGTACATCGTCGCTTCGCCCGGCTTGGGAAGCTTCACGGTTTCCTTGATCTGCTTGTTCGTCGCGTCTGGCTCACCGCCACTCTTACCCGCTTCGGCGGCTGCCTTCGCCTGATCTCGCTCGCGCTTCTTCGGATCAAGCTCGGTGTAAAGCGACACGTCGCGCTCGTTGAGGACCATCATCGTGCCGCGAGTTCCCATCACCACTTCACCATAGCCTTCGAGTTGGTTGGTGTTGATGGAGGAATACGTCACGACTTGTCCGCTTGGGAACTCGAACGTGCAATAGACGTGATCGTAAGCCTCACGATCATCCTTGTAGAAGTTGATCCCACCCATGCCGCTCACCGAGACCGGATGCACGTGCCCCAGGAAGATGCTGCATGCATCAAGCTGATGGCTTCCGAGTTCCGCCATCAATCCTCCGCCAGTCCGGTCATACAGTCGCCAGCGAATGAGCTGTTCCAGGCTGTCGTAGCCGTACTCTTTGACCACGCTACGGATCGCCTCGTCATCGGCCGGGATCGCGGGCTTCCACGAATCGCGGATCTCGCCCGTGACGGGATCGGTCAGGGCATTGTTTCGATGCCAAAACGCGCGAATGTATTTCACTTCGCCGATCACCCCCTGGTCGATGTTCTTCACCGCATCGGCATAGAGGGTGCTGTAATGTCGTTGATGCCCGATGCCGAGCAGCTTCCCCGCGTTGTCGGCCGCTCGCACCATCGCCTTAGCATCGGTGATGTTGTGAGCCATCAGCTTTTCACAGAAGACGTGCTTCCCCGCCTTTAGTGCTTCCACCGCAAGCTTAGCATGGGTCCAGAGGGGCGTCGCGATGACGATGACCTCGATGTTCGGATCGGCCAGCATTTCGCTGTACTTGTCGTAGAACTTGACCTTGTTCCCCGCCGTCTGACCGTACAGCGTTTGGAAAGCGCGACGACCGCGGGCGATCTGCGAAGGGCGAATGTCGTGATAGGCGACATATTCTAGATACCCCGGCGGGCTCTGATCGATCATCGCCTGACAACCTTCGTTGCCCGTTCCGACGATGCCCGCTCGCACCGGGCTTCCCTTCAGCTCACGATAGCCGAAGTAGACCGCCCCCATCGCGGGGACAGCCACGCTCGCTCGCATGAAATCGCGGCGGTTGAACGACAGTAAGCGTGACAGATTTCGCTTTTCTCGCTCGAAACGCTCTCGTGATACTGCCATCTCTTCCCTTTCGCGACTTCATGGCCGTTCGCGACACATCTGTTCGATTGCCATTCGATGAGCAACCCGACCGGTCGAATGCTCATTCCAAGGAAAGCCTCTCCATGCGGAGAAGCTCTCGGGCTTATTCGAGCGTGAGGACTTCCTTCTTGCCGACGCCGAAGAGCGGGCGAGTGATCAACCCCCGAATCAACGAATCGAGTCCCCCCCACACGCCGACCGGCGACGTCGCCATCATCAGCATGGCGATGATCTCGACGAGGTTCTTATTGACGATCAGGTAGGACCCTTCCGCGATCGGAGCCGGGTCTAGGCCGGGCCAGGGGGGCATCGACAAGTAAAAGAGCGTCAACAGCGCGGCCCCCGCCAGACACGCGGTCCGCGTAAACAGTCCTACGATC
This sequence comes from bacterium, assembly GCA_019748235.1. GTDB lineage: Bacteria > Planctomycetota > Planctomycetia > Kolteriales > Kolteriaceae > JAIEPU01. The sequence continues at coordinate 4,632 of JAIEPU010000105.1, read as the reverse complement.
ATGAGAGCGCCGATGATGGTCAGGCCATACATCGTGGTCAAATTGATTTCGCGAAGTTGCGGCCGCCACTCGATCCCCGGCACCGTCGGCGTCGCGGCCGAGGCAGTCTTCGGATCGGGCTTGCCCGACGCTTCCGTCTTTACCGCCGCCACGATCTCGTCCGACCACTTCATCACCGGAGCCGTCAGCTCCATTCGCTTCTTGTCGAGAGCCTGCTGCGCCTTCTTGTGGGCGTCCCATTCAAACTTCGGCAGAGCAGGGCGAAGAAGCTGACCCTCGGCGAGCTTGCCATACCCCTCGAGCGGGCGCTGTTCCTGATCTTCAAACGCCTGGATATCTTCCTCGTATCGATCGATCTCCTTGGACTTCTCGTCGAGGTACTTCTTCAAGAGGTCCTTGTTCGTCGCGACGACATCCTCGACCCGCTTCTTACTCTCTTGCGAAAGTCCGAGCTTCGATGCTTCCGCGTTGACGTATTCGTCCCACTTCGGACCGACGACCTCGGCATTCAAAAAGCCGACGCCGTGATTGTCGTCCACCAGTCCACGGAAATAGAAGCGAAGCGGGCCGGTCGAATTTCGAAGATACATCTCGGCCGAGAAAGGCTTCTTCCCCTCGATCGTCGAGTTAATCTTGGTGTAACCCTCGTAGAGGAGGTGCCAGCCGATTGCGATCCGCAGGAGAATCATGAACAGCTTGGTGATCGGATTGATCTGGTTGTGAACGGCAGCCAGGGGGACCTCCATACGCTAAAAGCTTGAAGTCGCGATGCCTGATCGGTCAGGCTCCGCCACTTTCCGGTTCAATTCACTCGCCGGGGACCCAAAGCCCACGCGAACCCGCCAGGGCCGGTCAGACTCTTTACAGAGCCGGCCGCCCGCTCGGCACTCTTTGCTGATGACCCGTCATCTCCCGTGGGATGTCCGATGGTAACCAGCTAACTCACTGTATGCCAGCAGCTTGCGAACAACATTGTCCCACGGCCGATCTGATCCATGATCGGTCAGGTCGAAGGACCGAAAAGAAAACTGGGCGATGCTTGCTTGCGGTAACTCGTGCACACGCCTTCTGTTCCATCCGCCGAGCCGAGAGCATCGCGGAGCAGATGGCCGCACGAGAGCCGAAAAAAGGACCCCGCTAGTATCGCGAATCCGTCACCCGAAGGCCATCACCCAATCGTTTCGAGAAAGAAAATGATGGTCTTTCGGGTGAACTCATTATCTGCGGTGCGGGTCGTGTCGTCCACACGAAGTACTTGGGTGGCTGGGAGTTGTTTCACGAAAGGGGGGAGAAGACCGGCCGAAACCGCGTCCAGGAACCGGCAACCTTCCGGCCCACCCTTGACGCGATACCCAGAAGCCCTTACGTTGCAAGGGTCGGGCGATTAGCTCAGTTGGTTAGAGCACCACGTTGACATCGTGGGGGTTCACTGGTTCGAGTCCAGTATCGCCCATTTTTTAATTCATTCATTTCGCTCCTTCGCGATGTGATTTCTGCTCCGCTCTCGGCGGTTCAACTCATCCGTGTTTGTTCGTCTCGCTCCGCTCAAATTGATTGGTAATATCGGTCTTGGGGAAATTGTTTTCAGTTACGGATATTCCACGCCGAGCCCAGATATCACGGAAATTGCTTCTTTTGGGTCAGAGATCACTTTGCATTTGAATAGTCTGGTAAGTCCGACAGATTCTTGAGTTAAAAGATGCTTTAAACTTCTCTCTGTTAAGAATACGTCACAATACGGAATTGCTGCTGTCGCATGGTGAAAGTCATGGAAGTCGTTCTTCTTGAACCGCCTATTCTTGTCCCATCGCCAAGCCGAATGAAGCCGTGCACTAACATTGATCGAAGGCAAATGACCAGTGATTTTATTCAATTTAAATAAATTGTATATATAATTTCTAACGGTTTTTAAGGCGTCGACCTGATGAGAACTCGCTACTTTTGTGCGAAAGATGCTCTCGTAGGCGCTTACTATTATATTATCTATTGTTTCAGAGTAAACGTCTAAAATACCTGCTATTTCCTCTAAGAAGAGTTCTTTGTATGAGCTGCAATCATTGATGTGTGCAATTTTACCTGCATTAAGCGTTGGGGATACATCTTGCAAGTTTCTCGGGAACGATGCTATTCTGTCGCCAACATGAGTTAAAAAATCAATGAACGTCGTCGACCACATAAAGTCAAAGAATCTTTTTGCAGTGTAATGTCCAATTCCCGCGAAAGTTTCTCGTTAACTGGAGTTGTAAAACCTAATATGTATCCAACTTTTGTCCAGACAAGAGATTCTAGTGGATGCAAATGTTCTATCTTGAATAAGCCATGATACAGAAAGTGTTTAATCTTAATCGAAATTCGCTGTCGCTCTTCGATAATTGAAAGGCCGAGTGAAAGGTTATCGATAAGTTTGGCGCTCTCTCTGAGGGTTGTCGGGTCTGTTTGTGATAAAATCTCAAGCCAAGTAGTTGCACTTATTGGGCATACAAATCTATTCTCTAATAATCCATGCACTAATGTGTCATGTAATTTTGCTGCTTCTGGAATTTTCGCGCGGCCAAGCCGATGGTCGCGAAGTATCAGCCAGTATTTGGTATCTAAATAGATCTTCTTTGATCGTGAATACTTATTAGACAACTCTAAATGTTTACGATTTACATAGGGTAAAATGCTCAAACGATCTTCGACGGGCAGGATGGGAATGTCCGGATTAGAGTTCATTAAGGCATCCTTGCTGCATTTGTTCCTTCCGATTCAATCTGCATTAACGATGGCCGTATAATACATCGCCGAGTGGTCTCAATGTTACTTCATTTGATGTGGGATTGTACAGGTATCCCCGATGGGACTGTGAAGTTACTTCTTTTGCTCGAGTTCATCTTAAGGTCCTTCCTTCTCGTGGCGATCTATAAATAAAACGTCGCTTCAATTAACTCGAGAATCACTTGGTTGAATGTGCCTTAGCCCTCCCCCAACCCCTTGCTGATTCGAAACACATGGCCGTCTGGGTGGCGGAGGTGCATTTCGCGGACGTTCCAGGGCATGTCGGTTGGAGGATAGGTCACTTCGATCTCGTGGGCGAGGCAGTGCTGATGGACAGCGTCGACATCGTCGACCCAGATCGACATCCAAACCCCTTGGTCAGTTGTTTGGCTCCCTTCCTCGCCGAAGGTGGTCTGGTTCGTCCCTTTCCCACGGCCCCCTTGACCTTCCAGACAAAGGAAGATCTCGAAGTGGCCGTTACAGACGCTGCCGAACGTGGGGGGATGGCCCCACTCAAACCCCTTTTGCCAACCGAGCCGTGCGAACCAATCGAAGCTTTGCCGCATATCAGAAACATTCAGGATCGGTGTCATATGTCTAACTTGCATCGCATCACTTCCTAAAAGACCGGTTCATTCGGGGTGGAGCATCGATTTTAGAGTCGTCCCCTCCCGGACGCCCACCATCTTTTGCACGTTCTACCCGCGCGGGCTGGCTTTGATACCGTAGGGGTGGCGAAGGTTTCATGGGGGGAGAGGTGGATGGGGAACGTAGCGGGGAGCGTGGACGGAGCGGGGGAGGAGCATGTCGTTCTCGTCGATGATGAGAACAACGTCCTCGGGACCGCGCCGAAGAGCACGATTCATCAAAGCACCACGCCGCTCCACCGGGCGTTTTCATCGTACATCTTTCGCAAAAGCGATCGGAAGTTCCTGCTGCAACAGCGGAGTTCCCGAAAGAAGACTTGGCCCCTCGTCTGGTCGAACACCTGTTGCGGGCATCCGGCTCTCCATGAATCGAACGTCGATGCTGCCCGGCGCCGGCTTCGGCTCGAGTTGTCCCTCGACCCGATCCTGTTGGAGGAAGTCGCCCCCTATCGTTATTGCTTCACCCGCGACGGCGTGATGGAGAACGAGATCTGCCCAATCCTGGTCGGGATCGTCGATGCCGAGCCGAGTCCTGATCCTGATGAAGTCGAGGCAGTCCGCTGGATCGATTGGGACGAGTTTGTCCGCATGGTCGATCATTCGCCGAAGGACTGGTCCGATTGGTGCGTCGAGCAAGTTGGCATCCTTCGCCGAACCCCTCGCTTCTATGAGATCACCGGATTGAAGCTGTCACCAGCGAGTTAAGCGAGTCATTCCTCACGGCTTTTCGAGCGAAACGTTCATCTGATAGAACTTGAAGGTGTGCAACTCAGACGGGTTCGTGGCCGCGATCTTTTGATAGCGATCGAGCACATCGGTGATGAAGGGGTGCCACTGGTCGCGCGGGATGTGCTGCGTCCATTCGACGAACGTCGCATTCGCAAACGCCTCGAAACCTTCCCGCGTCTTGAAGTCCCACGACCCATCCTCCACGTCGATCTGAACGACGCGCAGGCCGGCTGTTTCCGCGAGAGTCCGATACTCGTCCGGCGTGAAGTGAGCGAACGGCTTTTGATAGTCGGCAAAGTAAGATGACCACTTCGCATCCTGCCGCGTCTCTTCGATGATGTCCTCCAGGCTCGGTCGGGTTCCCTCGGAAACGAATCGAAGCTGAGCCCGGCCCCCTGGCTTCAGCGCGTTTCGAATGCCCGTCAATGCCTCGCTCTGTTCCGTCACCCAATGGAGTGCGTTGAACGAGACGACGAGATGAAACTCGTCGCGAAACGTC
>JAIEPU010000197.1 GCA_019748235.1 bacterium | reverse complement strand
ATCGCATCCAATCTGCCCGCTGACAAACAGGTGACGCGCGTGAGCAACTTGTCTCATCAGGAGATGCCTTGCTGCCATGTCGACTAACACCGTGATGACTTCCGCACCGACAGAGCAGCCGCAGACAGCACAGTGCTGGCACTGCGCCTCTCCCGTCCCCAGCGCGTTGATCGATCAGCAATCCGAACAGCAATTCTGCTGCTCTGGTTGCCGTACGGCTTACAGCATCATTCACGAATGTGGTCTCGACCGTTATTACGCATTGAGAGATGGCGCATTTTCTCCGAGTTCTGAGTCACGGTCCTCCACCTACGAAGAGATGGATGATCCAACGTTCCACGCGTTACACGTCGCGACGAATCCTGACGGAGTTTCGACGGTTCGATTGTTCTTGCAGGGAGCCCATTGTGCGGCATGCGTTTGGCTCATCGAACGACTTCCCACCATCCTCGACGGGGTGGAATGGACCCGACTGAATCTCACACGATCGACTGCTGAGATCCGATGGCGAAATGACCAAGTCAAACTCTCGCGCATCGCGAAAATGCTCGAATCCCTGGGTTATCCTGCTCATCCGCTGACCGATGCCTCAAAAGCCGAGGCCAATCGACGCGAAGATCGCCGACAGCTTGCCCGTTTGGCCGTCGCGGGCGCGTGCGCGGGCAACAATATGCTCATCGCATTCGCGCTCTACGCAGGAACATTCACCGGAATGGCCGCGGATCATCTGGAGCTCTTTCGCTGGGTCAGCACGCTCATCGGATTGATCTCGCTGACCTGGCCTGGATCGGTCTTCTTCAAGGGAGCATGGACCGCTCTTCGGACTCGTACGACGCATCTCGATATTCCCCTTGCTCTCGGATTGGGTGCGGGAGGGATTGCCGGCCTCGTCAACACAATTCGTGGAACGGGGGACATCTACTTCGATTCGCTATCCGTCCTTGTCTTCTTCCTTCTCGTCGGCAGGTGGATCCAATTTCGGCAACAACGGCGTGCGGCCGATAGTGTCTCGATGCTGAAATCCTTGACTCCTCGATTCGCGCGGCGAGTCACCGACGCGAAGTTCTCTACCATTCCCATTGAAGCGATCCAAGAAGGTGATCTCTTAGAAGTTCGCGTCGGGGAACTGGTTCCCGCCGATGGAACGATCATCAAGGGACGTTCAACGATCGATGAGGCGATTCTCACGGGAGAATCGAAGGGACGGGCCGTAACTGTCGAGTCATCCATTCTTGCCGGATCGACTAACCTATCGGCACCGATTCAAATCCGTGTTTCGGCAACCGGACAAGATGCCCGAATCGGTAAGCTCATGCAACTTGTCGAGGATGCCTCACTCCTGCGAGCACCGATCGTCGCTTTAGCGCACCGAGTCAGCGGATACTTCGTCCTTACTGTCACTATTTTGTCACTCGTGACGGCGGTCTATTGGTACGCGACCGGATCTTCTCTATGGCTGGATCACGCCATCGCGCTCCTGGTCGTTTCTTGCCCTTGTTCGCTCGGACTGGCAACTCCTCTGGCGATCGCCGTCGCGCAGGGACGGGCCGCAAAGCGTTCCATCCTGATCAAAGGAGGGGAAGTCATCGAACGACTCTCCTCTCCCGCTTCGATTTGGCTCGATAAAACCGGCACCATTACCGAGGGGAAAATGCGGCTGGTCGATTGGAATGGACCGAGGAACTATCTTCCAAAAGTTGCCGCGATCGAAACATTCGCCAATCACCCGATTGCCCAATCGATTTTGGATGCGGCAGAGGAAGTTCCAGGCGACATCGAAGTGGGAGACTTTCATCAGACGATGGGGGCGGGTGTCTCCGCGTCAATCTCGGGGCAACGATACGTCATCGGTTCGGTTTCCTTCATTAAACGGGAGGGCATTGTTCTCCACGCGGCGCACGAGATTCAAGTCGCCAAACTTCTACAGCGAGGCCTGACTCCCGTCCTCGTCGCGATCGATACATCGTTGGAAGTAATCGCAGGAATCGGCGATGAAATACGGCCTGATGCGATTGCCGCCATTCGAGAGCTCACCGCGCGTCATTGGCAGGTCGGCATACTATCGGGCGATGACCAAAGAATCGTCGAGCAAGTGGCGAGCAAGGTTGGCATCCCGAGCAGTTTGGCGAAGGGAGGCCTTCTTCCCGAGGACAAACTCCGAATTGTCCAACAGTCAGCCGCGAAGGGAACGGTCGTCATGGTGGGAGACGGAGTCAACGATAGTGCCGCATTGGCGGCCGCGACTGTGGGAGTCGCCGTTAAGGGGGGAGCGGAAGCAAGCTTGCACGCGGCGCCCGTCTATCTCGCAGGGGGATCACTCGGCACGCTCGTTCAACTCATCGACGCTTCACGACAGACGATGCGAGTGATCCATCGCAACTTCGCGGTTTCTCTCGGGTACAACGCCATCGCGATTGGCTTGGCGATGGGGGGAATGATTAATCCTCTGGTCGCGGCACTTCTCATGCCCGCCAGTTCGCTCCTTGTCGTCGCTTCAAGTGTCATGAGCGGAACTTTTACCGAACGAGAGAAACATGCGTCACACGATGAGTCGCCGAATCGGCTAGCCCCCACCGACGCACCTGCAATGGCAGTAGCCATGGGAGATCACTCATGAGCGTTTTATGGGTCGCGCTTCCTGTCGCGTTAATGATGGCATCAGGCGCGGTGGCTGCTTTTCTTTGGGTCGTGAGAAGTGGTCAGCTCGATGATTTGGAAACGCCGCCGATCCGGATTCTTTTGGACGATGAATCAAAGAGTTCTTCAACGGTCCGAACGGAGAAGTCATCCTCGACGTAATGTCTAATGCTCCCCGTTGAGCATCTGTTCCCCCAGTCGACCGCGCGTGGTCTTTCGCCAACGATCGTATTCTTCCGTCACTTCATTGAAGGGACGTTCGATCACCACCCTTCGATTGATCGCCCCCGCGATATCATCCTTCGTCGTGGCGATCGGCGGCTGACTGGTGATCGCTTGCTGTGTCGCCGCCACGAGTCCGTCGTACGCTCCTCGCCTCTCTTCGGGCGTCTTAGCAGCTTGGTACGCTTGAATCGCAGACTTCACACTCTCTGGCGCGTCTCCCCAAGCGGATAGAGTTCGGACAAGCCTAATCTCGGCGGTCTTCAGGGCGTCATCCGCTTCGACGACTCTTTGACGAGCGGCAAGCGTCAATCGGACGGAGTCGATCGTGAAAGCTCCGACCATGATGCCTCCCATGACCAAAATGGCGACCACCAGAATCAGCTTTCTCATGTGAGCTTCACCTCGGGCGCGTGATCGGCCAATTCGTCCGGAGCATCGAAGAACGATTTCTCCGGAAATTCATGAATCCACCAGACGACATTCGTCGGGATGACGCCTGAGAGATTTTGATATCGATTCACCGTTTGGTTGTAGGCGTGCCGGCGGGTGGCAATCCGGTTCTCCGTCTCCGCCAACTCCGTCTGAAGATTGAGAAAGCTCTTGTCGGCGCGAAGCTCTGGATAATTCTCTGCGAGAATCATCACGCTCCCGATTACGCGGCTCAGGTCGGGCTGCGTGCTGTTGGCTGACGCCGCATCGTGAAAGGGTTGGGGACGCGCACGAAGCTCTGTTACTGCCTTAAACGTGTCGCTTTCATACTTCGCATATCCTTTGGTTGTCTCGACAAGATTGGCGATCAAGTCGAATCGACGTTTGAGTTCGACCTCAATATTCGACCATGCCTGATCGACGGCATTTCGAGCGGCAATTAGCCCGTTGAATGCGAGCAAGTACCAAAGAATGGCGCCGCCACACAGAATGCCGGCAGCGATCGTGAAATACATTTACCAACTCCCTGAGGCTCCGCCACCACCGCTTGATCCGCCGCCGAAACTGGAACTTCCTCCGCCGCCACTCGAACTGCTTCCACTCGAACTCGAACTGCTCGATGTCGAGATACGTGGCAAGATGACAGTGCGTCTTTGCTTCTTATTGCAGGAGACACATTCTCCCTCGACTTCCGCGAGTCCTGACGAAACTGTCGTGGCAGCGTAGACCACGCGCTGCGGTCCCTCCTTGAAAGTCCGGGCATGGCACGCCGGACACTCTTGAAATCCGGTGAAGTAGCCGATGTACTTTTCGGTGTCAGTGTTCAAGCAGGCGGGACAATACCAAACGTCGTAATTGACCGCTCCGATCTTCTCTTCGAGTTGCTGTACGGGAGTCAGCTTCTCGTCGTCCGATTTCTCGTCGAGAAGTTCCAATCTGCTTCCACACTTTGAACAATGATGTGGCCGATACCGGCGATACTTCCGGAAGTTGTAGAACAACGTTCCCGCGGCCGTCGCTCCCGCCCCCCCGAGCCATGGAGCTATTTCAAGCGGTGCGCGAACCCGCATCATCAGATAGATCGCAACCCCGATCACGGCGACGACGGCGGAGACCAGCACGATAAAAAAGGTCGTCGAGTACTCTTTCCGCCGAGCGGCCCACCAGCCGATCGGCACGAGCACAAGCCCGGCGATTCCAACAACTCCAACCGCCCCGAGTGCATCCTCTTTCTTATTCTTGAAGAAGATAGGTCCACTCCCAGGCGCGCCTTTCGCCTCATTGGGATGCTTGAGCAGGATCTTCGCGATCTCGTCCGCTCCTTTGGTGATTCCCTCGGGGTATTGATTCTGTTTGAAGAAAGGAAGAATAAAGGCGTCGCGAATCGACCCGCACACCGAATCCGTCAAGAGCGGCTCAAGCCCGTAACCGACTTCGATCCGCATGCGACGCTCTTTCGGCGCGACCAGAAGCAGAACGCCGTTGTTCGTGTTCTTCTGACCGATCCCCCACGTATTGAAAAGCTGCTGGGCATAATCTTCGACGGTCTCCCCTTGCAGATCAGGCACCGTCACAATCGCGAACTGTGCGGTCGTTTGTCGTTCGACATCTCGGCAAAGGGCTTCTAGCTGATTGACATTGTCGAGCGGCAACAGCCCCGCGAAGTCATGCACCCGCTTCGTCGCATCATGCGCCGGCAGATCCGCCAGTGTGAGGCTCATGGAAAGGAGGAGAAGGTATAGCAATGACACCCCCTAAACCAACGTTAAACAGAATAGAATACCACCGAAAACAACGAGGAATGCAACCGTCGCCCACACGATCCTTCGGACGCTTTTCAATGATCCCGATCGCAAAATGTCGACGAAGACTTCGACCAGGCCTTCAAGCAAGCTACCGATGAGATCTTGCAAGTCGCCCTCTTCACTCTTCTATTCCTTCCCCACGCGGTACGCGATCGCTCGCCGAACAGCGGGAGGAATGGGAGCATCTTTTCCCTTCACCGCGTGCCAAAGAATCTCGTTGAGCTCAAAGTCATCGACGAGATCGTACTCCGAAAAGTCCATCTTGCCGCTCCGCTCGGCTCCGTAAGAAACCGCCGTGTTTCGCTTCTCCAAATCAATTCGAGCGGGGACATGATCATACGGCGTCAAATCGGCGGTATCGTTGAACGAGTTGTACATTGCCGTCGCGGCCGCATCGAACTGACTCAAGGGATCGAGTCCCAAGATAAGCTCCATCGTTCGAAGCATGCTGACCGTGCTGTACTGCGTCGAGTCGACGAACTTCCGTTTCGTATAGGGACTGACGACGAGGCCAACGGTCCGGTGCGCATCGACATGGTCAGGGCCGTTCTGTGCATCATCCTCAATGATGAAAATGGCGACATTCGGCCAAATCTTGCTCTTGCTTACCGCATCGATGAGCTGTCCTACGGCCAGATCGTTCGACGCGACGCACGCCTCGGGCGACGGCGCTCCGATGGACGTCCCCGACGTGTGATCTTCCCCCAAGCTCATGACGATGAAGCGAGGAAGGCTATCCGTTTCCAGATACTTATTGAACTCTTCGAGGAAGACTTTGACGTTATCCGGGTCTCGCGATCGCTGCCCCTTTTCGCGCGGGATGCCGAACTTCTCGTTGATATGCCCAACGAGCCCTGGCACGCGCGCCTCCATCTTCGTCGAACCGTCTGGCTGGCTGACCCGATTGCCGTATTCGCCGTACGTTCGATAGGTGAGTCCCGCGCGGGCACAGGCATCCCAGATGTAACCTGAAGGGGAACGGCTCAGGTCGCCGTCATCGTCATCATCAATGCCCCCTCGACCCGAATAGGTCAGCGCCCAATCGCGCGCGATCCAATCGGTGTTGTAGGCCATCGTCGACCAGGGATGCCCATCGCGCGAGACGTGTCCGTTGCAGTACAAGTTGTCCAGCAGCACGAACTCTCTGGCGAGTTTGTGATGATTGGGAGTGATTTCCTCGCCAAACATCACCAGCGACGGATCGCCGTTTCCTTCGGGCATGTCACCGAAGACCTGATCGTACGTCCGATTTTCCTTGATGATGTAGATCACATGCGTGATCGGCGATTTATCCCCGAGCTTTGTCGGTATGGCAGTCTTCCCCGCGAACTTCGTCCCCTTCAGCAACTCGTCGGAATAGGGACAGTTGCGATACACCTGTGCCGTGTAGTCGCGAAGCGTTTCCTCATTCGGAATCGGAACGATGGATAGTGCCCCCGAAAGGGTCGAGCCGATGTAGGGATAAGGGAGTCGCCGACGAGCGGGTCTCTCCCCTTCCTTCGGCTGATTCTCGGGTTTGTCCTCGTTCACTTTGCCGAACGGATTCGCCTTGGTTTGCAATCCTTTTCCCACACCGACGAGAAGCCGCTTGTTGTCCGGCGTGACGGCAATACTCGTCGGATACCATCCGGTCGGAATGAATCCCTTAACCTGACTTCTGCTTTCCTCCTCCACCTCCACAACCGCGATCGCGTTGTTGTCCGCGTTCGCGACGTACAAATATTCGCCGTCCGGCGAGAGAGCTAGCGCACAGGGTGTGCTTCCCTCCGGCGCTTTGGGAAAGAGTTGTGTGAAAATCGTTTCGGTCACGATGCCGCGACTCGTATCGATGACCGACACGCTGTTGCTCGATGCACACGCGATAAAGATACGATCATCTTTCGGATGCTTGACGATTTGATTGGGATGCTCCCCCACCGGAATTTTCGCAATCGTCCGGAGTTCGCCCGGCGTCACGACCAGCACGGACCGATCAGCCCAATCCGAGACGTAAAGTGCCTTTCCCCCCGGACCAACGACGACGTCATAGGGGCGCTCGCCGATCTTGGCGATTCTGTTCTCCGCCTTGCCTGTCAGATCAATCGCGGTGATCGTTCCCTGTTCGATGTCGAGGGAGTAGAGAATCCCCTTCTCGGCATCGACCGTCAGCCCGCTTCGAAACTGTGCGTCCGCTTTGACCCCCTTTTGATCGAGCTTCATAACCTTCGAAAGCTTCAAATCTCTTTCGTGAAGAGCCACGTCATAAATCGTTGACGATCCCCCGCCCGACCAAAAGGCTCGCTTGTTGTCCACCGAAGCAAGGCCGAACCAGCTTTGTGTGCCGAGGACTTTGTCGACGACGGCTTTGGTCTCGAGATCGACGAGCGAAAGATAATGCGAATTCCATCCGTCGGTCGCAACGAGTGCACGCTTGTTATCGGCGAGCGGAATGATGTTGAGCGGAAGATCAGTCAGGACAAGGTGCTCTCCCGCCGGCGTCAGATGCCAACCGTTCGGCAATAGAAAGCCGGAATCGGTCGGACCGGCAAAGCGTGGCTTCGAAACAGCCGGTTCTTCCGCGACTGCCGCCATCGAAACAAACAAAAAAGCAAGAGCGGCAGTCGTCCGCGCCATGGAGCAATTCGTCATGGTTGGCAACCCTTCACCGGTACAGGAGTCAGACGATCGACATTCTCCGCCGCGGCTGATGAGCTTCCCTCAACAGAAGACGTCCATCCGATCGCCGTAGCCACTTTGGAATGTCTTACCATCAATTTCAAGGCTTACACCTTACCGGCCACCACTTCTCTTCGCGAGTCTATTCGCCGGGTCGGAAGTGGAATTGGAAGGGAGCCTAACTCGTCGATCATAGGCGGGTGGCCCAGGCAACTTTTTTGCCTGGGTGCCGAAGGCACAAGAGGGTGCGGTTCGTCCGCAAGAAACGATGCTCATCATTGATCAATCAACACTCACCAACTCAACACTCAGGCTGCGGCAACTCAAGTGTTCGTTTGCATCACGGCTAAAGAATGTCCCCCTCTTGTTGCTGCGCAACCCCGGCAACGAGTTGCCGGGGCCACCCGAAAAACCAGGTGATCTGAACTGTTTCCTCAAGAAACGAAAATCCGCTCCGGGATGCGTTGCCGGAGCGGACTTCGAGGTTGTCCAACAGATGGTCGGACCTTGCTTGTCAGCCTCAGGCGACATTAGCCCGAGGGAATATCACCTTCACTCAGCGGCACTTGGCGATTGCCAGTCGTGTAACCCGTATTTCCCGTGGGTTGAGTTTCAAAATTGAGTCTAAGTCTTGGATCCAAGTTCCCCATTTGAACGGCTCCCCCATTTGGGGTAATTAGACGAGCCCAAACCTCGCCAGAAATATTCTCTGGAATAAATCTAGCGTTGCCATCACACATCACCACATGCACACCGCCCGGATGCATGCTGTTGGGATACGGGAACTGCCCTTCGTTGATGCCCGTGATGTCGCCATTAATTCCTCCTTGATTTGATGATGCGTCGGAAACTACGGGGGGGGCTAATGACCCCCTGTTATTAGCTCCGAGATAATAGTACTTACCCGCCGGTTGAGCAACATTATCGATGCTAACCGCGGAAACACTCTCCCCAAAGGTATCGGTGCCACCCAAAACGACACTACCGAAAACCGCAACAGGATTAACGAAGAAGGATGTATTATAAGGAAACGGGCAGGCCCAGTTACTATTTGTAATAACTCCGCCACCATACTGCGATCCCGGACCAACGTTAATGTTTTCCGACAGCATTGCGGTGTAAGAAACTCCGTCCCGAACGGATTCGAGTGTATGAAAGCGATGCGCGCTTGTCTGCCCTTGTGTCGTATCCAGGAACATTAGACCCATATTGCGTAAATTCTCTCGATGCCAATTAATCTGCTTCGTGCTAGTATTTATAGAGGGCCGAAGCGTCGAAGTTCCGGTGGCCATCATCGGAATACTTACTAGCCAGTGTGGGGAAAAACCTCCGTTGACGACATAACTTATTGAACCGCTTCCCTGTTGGGAGGTTACATCCTCGGGGCAAACTAAAACTTCTAGGTAAGTATTGCTCAAGTCAAAATTACCTCGTTTGGCCGTTCCAGGAGTTGAGTCCAAATAATAACCCTTATTGCCACCCGCACCAGATGCAGAGCTTGGAGTACTGCTAAAATCCCAGGCATCGTAAATACTTTGTGATCCGATAAAACTTAACAATTCAACGACCCACGAATACTTCATCCCCTTAGTCGTCCCACCGGAATCGTCTTGAGTAGCTGCACTTTGAACAGCTGATGTGCTGAAGTTCCATTGTGCCGGAAGTAAAGTCCTGTCAAGTAAATCAGGATCATTAGGGTCTGGCGTTATAACCTGTCGTTCGCTCTCCTCCGTCACTACGTTCCAATAACCGCTCGCAGGAAAACGATTCTTGGACGAGACGTATGCAAACATGCCTTTGCCGATGTTGGTCATATTGTTAAGGCACTGAACGCGTCGGCCTTGCCGGCGGGCATTGACCACGGCGGGCAAAATCAGCGATGCCAGAATGCCGATAATACTGATCACCACCAGGAGCTCGATCAGCGTAAATCCCCGCTGAGGAGCTTTCCCTTTCACCGCAACTTTCATCGGAGGGGTTCCTTCTACCTTCTAATGATCGCGAACGAGGTCGCGTTGTTTCTTTACCGAACGAATCCCGCAAATCGATTGAGCGAGGGGCGTTTTTTAAGGAGAGGCGAGGTCCGCGAATCCTGACCGAACGCAAGTCCGGTGCCCAAGCCGTGCATCAACACACTCTTTCGATCATAACTAATTCATTTTCAATGTCTAACAACGAATCCGGCACTCGAATTCGTTTTGAAAATAGTCCCCGCACAGGGAGAACCTCCCGCCCCGACGACTCCGTCGGCAGGAAGATTTCCAGCCGACTTTTGGGTCAAGCTCGGGTGGCATGTCTCACGCTTGCGTGAGGATGGAGGTTCGGACTCCTCCTGTCGGAGAACCATCCCACATTTACATTTGGGGTGGCCCAGGCAACTCGTTTGCCTGGGTGCCGAAGGCAGAAGAGGGGGCGATTCATTCGCAACGAACGATGCTCTCGACGATCGATCAACGCTCACCAACTCAGTATTGAGGCTGCAGCAACTCGAATGATCGAATACGTCTCAATTCTCTCATGTTCCCCTCTCGTTGCTGCGCAACCCCGGCAACGAGTTGCCGGGGCCACCCATTGGAAGATTGATTCCCCTATTCGGATGGCCCAGGCCACCCGGTCGACATTTTGGAAAGCGAATGCTTGGCTTGAACATGCCAACCACAAGTGGTTGCCCACTCCACCCGGAGACGATTCACCTACCGCGTCAGCAGGCCGGCGTCGATGACGTGTTGAGAGCCGGTGACGTATCGGGAATGGTCTGAGGCTAGAAACAGAACGGAACTCGCGACGTCCGATGGCTCGAGCCAGGGAACGGGGAGCAGGTTCCCCGCGGAGCGCTCCGCGATTTCCAGCGGAGTCGCACCCTCCATCGCCGCTAGGCCGTCATTCATCGGTGTGTTGACACCGGTCGGATGAATGGAGAGAGAACGAATGCCGTGCGGGGCGAGCTCGATCGCCCATGACTTCGTCAGGCCGATCAATCCGAACTTCGACGCGGCATAATGGCTCAGACGATTCATCCCCCGCATGCCGGCAATGGACGAGTTATTAACGATCACTCCCGACTTTTGACGGATCATGTGCGGGATGACGTGCTTGCCGACGATCCATGCCCCTTTCAAATTCACGTCGAGCATGGCATCCCACGCCTCCTCGGTCAGTTCATGCGAAAGTCCATAAAAGCAGATGCCAGCGTTGTTGAAGAGAATGTCGATTCGGCCCAGTTCACGAACCGCTTTATCGACAGCCGCGGCCACTCCCTTTTCATCACGCACATCCGCTACGAGGGGGACACATCGAACGCCGAGCGTTTCACACTCTTTGGCGAGCGTATTCAATTCATCATTCGTTCCGAGCGCATAAGTCGGGTAAGCGAGTTGCTTGGCGACATCGAGAGCGGCGACGTGGGCCCCCTCTTTCGCAAAGGCAAGCGCGGTCGCTCGCCCTTGGCCGTGCGCCGCGCCGGTAATGAAAACGACTTTCCCCTTGAGGCCGAGGTCCATGATTAACCTTTCTTCGCATAGGGGAGAAGATACTCGTCCAAGTCGACATGCAGCACATTGTTGATGATGTTGGTCGCGACCATCAGCCCGGCAAAGGCGGTCATCGCCAGAATCTGATCATCGCTGAACTCTTTCTTCAATC
This sequence comes from bacterium, assembly GCA_019748235.1. GTDB lineage: Bacteria > Planctomycetota > Planctomycetia > Kolteriales > Kolteriaceae > JAIEPU01. The sequence goes on along the minus strand of JAIEPU010000197.1, from coordinate 60,404 downwards.
GGTCGAAGAAAGGATCAGAAATATCCCACGCGTTCTTTGAGATGAGTGCGCCGAAATCGACGACGAGTTGCTCGCGCTCACTGAGCTTGAGATCGTCGGGATTTTCGCCGGCATCGATGAGAATCCTTCGAAAGAAGGTGCCGCAAATCAGGCAGTTCGATTGGGTCGAGATCGCATGCGAAAAAAGATACGTGAGCCGATCGCCGAGGAACGGAGTGACGGTGTCTTTCAGTGTGTACCATTCCATATAGGCCGAGAGCGCCGGAGCCGAACGGGCAAGCGTCCGCTTCATGTTGGTAATGCGGCCGTACCGGGCGATCTGATCGTCCCAAAGCTTCTTCGATTCGGGGGAGGCCTCTTCGTATTCGAGCGGCTTGATACGACTCATTTCGGATTCCCTCTATTGATTGGGAGGAGCAGCGGTGGCCGACCCTCGCTTTGATAGCAATCCGCCCGGATATTTCCGCCCCCGGCTTCGCCAACCCCGAGCGGCAACGGATAACTCGCACCATTGACAGCCAAGCCGAATCAGGATGATCGAATTGCTGAACAGGTTTTCGCCTGGAAAGCGTAAGATAAAGAGGTGTGATGTCGCGGGGGCGATAAGTTGGAACGGATGAATCAGCTCATGAGCCCCCCCTCTTGTTGCTTCGCAACCCCGACAACGAGTTGTCGGGGCCACCCATCGGAAGATTAACTCTCCTATTCGGGGTGGTCCAGGCAACTCGTTGCCTGGATGCCGAAGGCACAAGAGGGCGCGGATCGTTCGCAAGAAAGGATTTTCATAATTGATCAACACTCGCCCACTCAACATTGAGGATGCGGCAACTCGAATGTTCGAGGGGGTCACAGTTAAAGAATCTCCCCCTCTTGTTGCTTCGCAACCCTGATAACAAGTTATCGGGACCACCCAAGAGACCGGTTCTAGTACTATTTGAGACTTCGGAATGAGCGAGTTATTCGATCGATTGGCAGCGGCGGACCCGACGCGTCGGGCGGGGAAACTATTGATCCCAACGTGGCTGCTATCGATTCTATTTCATGCCAGCATTCTCGCGGCTCTGTTGATTAGCATTCCTCGCATCGCGCGAGGGCTTCCTGTGAAAGATGACAGCGACGCGCGAGAGGTCGGCATCATCCTCAAAAGCGAACAGGACAGCGAGGTCGTTTACAAAAACCCTGAGCAGACCTATCACGAGCGCCCGCAAGCGAAAGAATCTCCGGACACGGAGTTCGACAAGGTCCAGCCGGATTCACCAGGGACGAAGGGGGACACTCCCCTACCCCATTTGGAAACGCCCCTTATCTTGATCGCGGGAGGGGCATCCTCGGCGGAAGGAACCAACTTGCCGAAGGTGACGAGTGCTCCTTCTAGTGCGATGAGTAAGACCACCTTTTGGAAGGTGGAAGCGACCGGCACCAGTTTTGTTTTTGTCATCGATCGTTCGGCTAGCATGTCTCACCGGGGAACGCTCGAGCTTGCCAAGCAAGAGCTCTATCAGGCGATTGATCAGCTCGAGGAGAAGAGCAAGTTTCAGGTCGTGTTTTACAACACCGAGGCATTTTTGATCCCACTGGGGGATGGCAAGCTCGTCGAAGCGACTCAAATCAACAAGTCGAGGGCAAAGAAAGAGATCAGTAAAATCCTTCCTGAAGGAGGGACGAATCACGTCAAGCCGCTTGTTCTCGCTTTCGGCTTGAAGCCAGAAGTGGTTTACTATCTGACGGACGCGGACATGTTGTCCGACGAGGACGTGAACAAGCTGACGACGCTGAACCGGCAAGCCCGTATTCCGGCGACCGTCTTCTCGATCGAGTTCGGCAACGGGCCGAATCTGTCATCGAACAAACCGCTCCGGCGACTGTCGGCCGACAATGACGGAACTTACAGTTATTTGAATGTGATGGGCTTCGGTCCCTCGGTTGGGAACCCGGCCTCCACGGAGTAACGAACGCATGCCGATCGGTTATTTGACCCGCTTCTTCGCCCTAATTCTTCTGCTTGCCGCCGGTCCGCTTGTTGCTGCCGAGGCGGTGGTTCTTAACAACGGCGCCCGCATCGCGGGAGAGATTTTGGAGTGGGACGAACGCGGATTGAGCATTCGCCTCGAATCTCAGCGAGAGGTCCGTTACCCGCTCGCCGACATAAAGAAGGTGGAAGCTCAGCGATCACCCGCCCAACTCGAAGGAACCGACGCGCTCCATCGGCGTGACGATGACAAGGCAATTGCCGCTTTCCAAAAGGCCCTCGCATCAGAGAAGAGGCCGTGGGCGCTTCACCAGATTCGCGCAGGCCTGATCAAGGCGTTTCGCCGTAAGGGGCAGCTTGACGAGGCCGCTCGAATCTTTTTGCCGATTTTCGAAGATCGAAAAGATGTCGATGTCCTTCTCCTCGCACCGCTGGTCTGGACGAAGGATGAGAACATTTCCGATTCCAGCCTGACCCTCGCGAAGCAATGGCTCACCGATTCCAAGCCGATCGCCAAACTGCTCGCGGCAAGCTGGCTTCTCAACAGCACTCCGACCGGCGATCCCCGCACCGTTCTCGATGAGCTTCAAACCGTCGATCAGCGCGTCGGCCTCTTGGCACGCGCTCAGCTTTGGCGGAATCTGCCGGAGAAGGCGGCCCCCGATCAACTCGCTCGGATGAAATCCGCGATTGAGAAAATGCCTTCGGTCATTCGAACCGGGCCGCAGTTTGCCTATGCCTCTGCTCTCGCACAGGCGGGACAAGATAAAGAGGCGGCCCTCGCCTTTCTTTGGATACCTTACGTCTACGACCCCGGATCCGATCTCGCGGCCGAGGCTCTTCTGCAAGGGGGCCTCGCCAGCAAGCAAGCCGGCTTCGACAAGGATGCGGAGAAGATCCTGAAAGAAGTCGTGCAGGTTTACCCCGGCTCCAATTGGGCAACGAAGGCACAAAACGAGTTGGCAGGATTGCCGGACAAGGGAAAACCCAATGGCTGATCGTCACGGCCGCGGATGGATCCGCTTCGTCACATTCGTTTGCCTCTTCAGTCTGATGACGTTAACGCCTCTCCACGCGCAAGAGGTCGAGGGTGAAAAACCAGCCAACAGTTCAGAAACAGCTCCCCCCGCGACCGTCTGGACGTTGATCGAGGCGAGCGGCTCGATCGGCGCGATCATCATTCTCCTTAGCGTGGCGGGCATGGCGTTGATCATTGAACATGCCATCACAATTCGGCGAGGGGCGCTCATTCCCAAAACACTCCCCGCTGAATTGCACCGACAGATCACTGCCGGTGAGTATGCTCAGGCGGAAGCTCTCTGCAAGCAACAGCCAAGCTACTTTTCCTACGTCGTTCTGGCGGGGCTGCAGGAAGTCAGGCTTGGCTATCGCGCGGTTGAAAAGGCTATGGAGGATGCGAGCCACGAGCAAGCATCGCGACTCTTTCGAAAGGTGGAATACCTCGCGCTGATTGCGAACCTTGCCCCCATGCTCGGATTGCTCGGGACGGTGTACGGGATTTTGCTCGCCTTCAAGACAATTGCGGAGACCCACGGCGCGGCCGTCGCTTCCGATCTAGCGGGTGGAGTGTATCTCGCGCTCGTGACGACAGTAGAAGGACTTGTCGTCGGCATCCCGGCGCTTGGCGCGTATGCGATCTATCGAGCGCGTGTCGAGCAACTCGCTAGTGAAGTCGGACTCGTCGCGGAACAAGTCTTCAACAACTTCAAACGGAACCGTGCGTTGCGACGTGGACAAAAGAGTTAGACGCAGTCGCCTTTAGACTTCGGCTTTCTTCCACGGTTAGGAATGAACGGCATCTTCTGCCTATCGATTGATTTGAACCATCGAATAGAAGTGGGAACGGACCATGCGAACGTTTCTAATCGTTGCCATCTTGTCAACGACGATCACCGCTCAAGCCGACATTGTCCCCGGCGAGCCCCCCGTGGGAAACAACGTCACGACGTTCGTCGTCTTGCCTGATACGCAAAACTACAGCCAACATCATCCCGAGATCTATGAAGCCCAGACTCGTTGGATCGTGGAGCAGAAGGAGAAGCGAAACATCGCGGCGGTCTTGCATCTGGGTGACATTACAAACACCAATGCGATCAAAGAGTGGGAAGTGGCGCGGAAGTCGATGAGTTTACTGGACGGCCAGATTCCGTATTTCATGGCGGTCGGAAATCACGACTACGGCCCAGGCGGCCGATCAACCACGCGGGAAACGCCCTTCAATGAATACTTCCCCATTTCAAAAATGGCGAAGACTAAGACATTCGGCGGAAGCTATGACAAAGAACCGGAGCGGTCAGACAACACGTACCACCTTCTGGAAGCCGCTGGAAGAAAGTGGTTGATCATTTCCCTTGAGTTCGGTCCACGAAACGACATCGTTCGCTGGGCGAATGAGGTGGTGACGAAATATCCCGATCGTTCCGTGATCCTGATCACACATGCGTTCGTGTTTTCCGATGGAACACGGTACGACTGGAAGAAAAAGGGAAAGGATCAAACGTGGAATCCCCACTCCTACGGCGTGGCGAAACTCGAGGGAGGTGTCAATGACGGGGAGGAACTTTGGGAAAAGCTTGTGTCAAAGTATCCGAACTTCGTGATGACCATCAACGGTCACGTGCTCAATGACGGGCTTGGCTACTTAGTGACAGAGGGGGCTGCCGGGCAGCCGGTACATCAGATGCTCGTCAATTATCAAATGCTCAAGAATGGTGGAAACGGCTGGCTTCGCCTGCTCGAGATCCAAGAGGATGGCAAGTCGGTCAAGGTTCACGATTACTCGCCGACACTCAAAAGCACGAACACTTCAGTCGACAATCAATTCAGCTTCCAGCTTGCTCCACCAAGTCCGTGAGAGCCGGCTTGGTCGGCGGCCAAACAAAAGGGCCGGGAGATTTATCCCAGCCCTTAGCGATTCGATTACGTTAAGCCGAGCGAATTAGAGAGAACGACGCTTGAAAATGCGATAACCACCGAATGCTCCGATCGCCACGGCAAGATAGGCAAACGTACCCACCTCGGGCACAGGCACAGAAATCGCAACATAATTAACAACCAGAGAGGCGCCCCCCGTCCCTGAAAGATCGAATCCAAGCGCCAATCCAAGATCGCCGGGGCCGTTCACGAAGTTCGAACCATCAGACGACAGCACGGAGAGGTCACCGCTTTCCAGCGCGGTTCCGAAACCTGTCCAGAGACCTGACCCATAGAGCGACAACTGCGCGTTGTAAAGCCCCCCGCCGAGCAATCCGACGACGATTCCCCCAGGGATAAAGTTCGCCTGGAGTAGAATCAAGTCGCCTCCGGCAAGCGATCCGAAAGTGCCGGCAATATTCGAATCTGAGGGGGGAATATCGTTCTCCGCATAAAACACTAGCTTATAGCCTTCGAGTGAACCATCGGTGATGAAGTTGAACGTGGTGCTGGCCAGCAGGTTGTTCAGGGTCGTATTCGCCTCGACGGTCAGTTCGTTGCTAATGACCGCTGTGCTCTGCGCTACTCCTCCATTGTCAACGGGTGATCCGAAGCCGCCTGCTAATCCATTGGCCAGATTGATCACTTGGCCCGTTGGCAAAATCAGAAGAGGATCAATCGACCAAGTCGTCTCAACGCCAACGTTGATCAATTGGTAATTGAAGTAGCCGTCGGCCGGCACGGTTCCGTTGTTCGCCTCTCCTCCATTGACTTGAAGCGAAACGTCGGCATTTGAATACGTCACGGAAGCAACGACAGGATTCGATCCTGCAAGAACTCCAACGGCAGCGAACGCAAGCGCAAGGGTGCGGAATTGGGAACAACGCATGGGGGGCGACCTCCTCATCGAATGAAAGCATGCAGTTAAAACTAGCGGTAGAAACAACGCAGGAAAAACTTGGGTGAGCCAACTTAGGTTGGTTCGAAACAAAGTAAGAGTTTGCAGGTTAATTCCAATCGGCATGAAATGTCAACTGAAAACCTCATTTCGGAGGATATCAATATAAGAACCGGTCCCGCTTGATTGATCTACTTCCCTAGGTGGACGGTTAGCGCCAATCTTCAAGAGATTTCAACGGATCGGAAAGGGTAAAGGTGTTTGATCGGTGAAGCAAATGACCGAAATCATTTTCAGCTTTAATGATTTCGACTCTCCATCCGACTCCCTCACGATGTGACTCACGAGACCTTCAACGAGGATTTTAAGTCACGGAGATTACAATCTTTCCTCGCAACGTGACACGTTCAGCGTGGCACCTGCCAATTAGCGAATGTACCAACTGGAATCTACTTGGAAGGCGGATGGGACAGCAACTCACTCTTCCATTGAACGTTAAAGGAATCACTCCGTTTTCGTTTGGCACTATGTTGTCAATTCGGTTTACTCATTACTCGGACCCGGTTTGATTCATCTTCGTGAAGGCTTTTGATCATGGGACAACGAATTCTAGTCGTCACTTCGCTCATTCTGCTCGCTTCGATGCCGATCCATGGTGAGGAAGCTGGGACTTTCGAAAACCCGATTGAGCCGAAAGAACCGATCAAGCTCTTCAACGGGCGGGATTTGACTGGCTGGTACACGTGGCTCACCGATTCGGGCAAAGATGATCCTCGAAAGGTTTTCACCGTCGGAGAGGATGGCATTCTTCGAATTTCGGGAGACGGCCTCGGCGCGATCACCACGAATCATAGTTTCGCGAATTATCACCTGATCGCGGAATTTCATTGGGGAGAGAAAACTTGGGGCAACAGAGAGAAAGCCGCCCGCGATAGCGGAATTTTACTTCATGCTTATGGTCCTGATGGAGGGTATGGCGGGAGCAATGGAAAGCCCGGTCCTTGGATGACCTCTCTCGAATGCCAGATCATCGAAGGAGGTGTCGGTGACATCCTCGTCGTCCAAGGTATCGATGAAACCGGTAAAAAACTCGACGTTTCCGCATGGTGTGAAGTGACGAAAGACCGAGATGGAGAGTCTGTCTGGAAAGCGGGAGGTGAAAAGAAGCGGTTCACCTCAGGGCGAATCAATTGGTATGGACGCGACCCCGATTGGAAGGATGTGATTGGATTTCGTGGCAAGGAGGATGTGGAAAGCCCAGGGAAAGAATGGACGAAGCTCGAAGTTTATTGTGACGGCAGCAAGCTCACCTATGTCGTCAACGGCGTCGTCGTGAATCGCGCACTTGAAGTCTTTCCGAACCGAGGAAGGATTCTCGTGCAAACTGAAGGTGCGGAAATCTTCTTCCGCAAATTGGAATTGCATCCCCTGCCGGAAAAGCGGCCGTAGCACATCCGCCGAACTCTGTCTCACCGGAAAAGAATACATGGAGATGGATTCGACAACGCTTTGGTCATCCTTCGGGGAGCCATTTTCTTTCTGTCCAATAACGGGGAGCAGGAGCCACGGCGCTGATCGGTTCGAACCGAACGGGATGCGGCAACTCTAGCTTTCGCGAATGGAGCGCGATGGGTGTGGGAGCGGCCTCAGAACCATCGTCAATCCAGCCCGCCTCTTCCACGTCGATCGCCGATGTGGCGCCGTAAAGAACATCCCCGACGACAGGACAGCCTCGGCCGCCGAACTGTACACGAATCTGATGAAAGCGACCGGTTTCTGGCCGTACTTCGACGAACCAACCTCCGGGGACTTCCCCGATCACCCGGTAGGAAAGACGACCTTCTTTAGACTCTGGAGTTCCAACGGGGACGAGCTCCGCATACGCGACCCCTTCGAGTTTTTGTATGCCGTCGATCAGTGTCCCCTCGAGCGGTTCGGGACACCTTTCGAGAATCGCCCAGTACGTCTTGGTCACGCGTCGATCACGAAAGAGTTCCGCCAGTCGCGCGGCCCCCTTACTGTTGCGTGAGAAGATGACGACTCCGCTGACCGCGCGGTCCAGTCGATGCGGTACTCCAAGATACACATTGCCGGACTTTTGAAGTAACTCGCGCAGGTATTGCTTCACCATTATTTCAAGCGTCAAACCGACCGACGGAGGCCCCTGCGTGAGGAGCCCCGCTGGCTTATTGACGGCGAGACAGGGAGAATCATCGAGAAGTATCTCAAGCATCAGGCAGGCACGGCCGAGACTTCGAGAAGCTTTTCCTTACCGATACGTCGGCAGAAATCGCCAAAGCGTTCACCGTCTCGCCGATTCTCTTTGAAGTAGAGGAGTGGTCCGCGAAGAGTCGAGCCGATTTCACTCACCGGCACGAGGTCCCGATACTGGAACGAGAGTTCCGTGCCGAGTTTGTTCCCGCCGAGGAAGATGACGTATTTGCCGGGGCTTCGACCAACCAACCCAATGTCGCTGTTGAAGGGCCGAACACAACCGTTAGGGCAGCCGGTCATGCGAAAGACAATGTCCTCGTCGGCAAGTCCCAGTTGGGAGAGTTCCGACTGCACGATGCCAAGAATATCGGAGAGTGCTCGTTCACTCTCGGCGAGTGCCAACCCACAGGTAGGCATCGCCACACACGCGAGCGAATCCTTGTAGAGATTCGTCAAGTGCCGGGCGGTTCCCATGCCGTTCTTGTCGAGCATCGATTCGATTTCTTGTTTTTGTGACGGGTCGATGTCACAGAAGAGAAGATTCTGCTGCGCCGTGAGTCGAATCGGCAGGCGGAACTTCTGGACGATCTCCCGAAGGCCGGAACGAATGCGACCTCGTTCGTTATCCGCCACCCGCCCCGAATGGATATGCACGCCGACGAACCATTTCCCGTCCCCCTGCTCATGCCAGCCGAGGTGGTTGTCATACCCGAATACGCCTTCGCCCGTTACTGGGGGAAGCGGCGCGCCAAAGTATTCCGAGACAAGTGAATTGAACTTCTCTTGGCCAAGCCGATCGATCGTGTACTTGAGGCGAGCATTTCGTCGATCCTCGCGATTACCGTAATCTCGCTGTACCTTGATCACCGCGACCGACACGTCAACCACTTGCTCGGGAGTTGCAAAGCAAACGGGAGTGGCCAGACGGGGATAAGTCTTCTCCATGCCGTGGGTCATTCCCATTCCGCCGCCGGCGTAGATGTTGTACCCCTCGATCTTTCCGTTGGAGTGTTTGGCGATGATTGCCAAGTCATTGGCCAATGCGTCGACGCAGTTATCTTCAGGAAGCGCGACGGCCGTCTTGAACTTTCGTGGCAGGTAATGTTTGCCATAAATCGGCTCGATCACCTCGCCGCTATAGTGGGCGATCTGCTTCTCGCCGTTGATCCAGATTTCGTGATAGGCGGGAGTCCGCGGCGCCAAATGCTCCGCGAGGCGATCGGTCAGCGCTTGAATCTCGTCATAAACGGGATTGTTCTTCACCGGAGCGGGGCAGCACATGATGTTTCGCTCGACGTCGCCGCATGCCGCCAGCGTGCTGATCAGCGCCTCGTTCATCTCCTTTATGTGCTGACGAAGATTTCTCTTGATGATGCCGTGAAATTGAATCGATTGACGGCTAGTAAGGCGGAAAGTGCCGTTCGCGTACTTGTCACACAGCTCATCGTGAGCCAGCCATTGCTCGGGAGTCAGTTTTCCTCCCGGAAGCTTACTTCGGACCATCATGATGAATGCGGGGCCGAGATTCTGCTTCTTTCGTTCCTTGCGAGAATCTCGATCCTCTTGCTGATAGACACCGTGGAACTTGAGAAGTTGCTTGGCATCATCGTCAAAGTGATCCACGTCTGATGCCAACTGCTCCGGAAGCGTACCGAGAAGGTAGTTGGACTCTTCTTTGATCACTTCGACGGACTGTTTCGACACCTTTTCTCTCCTTCGCTTCACATGCCCAGCGATTCAATTCACCACGGGGGCGGACGATCTCAAATCCCCATTCGCCCGTAAGGTCGGGAAATAAGCTACCGAATGAAACGACAGTTTTCCCTCGGGCGAGGATCACGCCATCGCACGAATTGGGCAAACCCGCTCAAGTGTTCGGATTACGGCCCATCCCATGGGTGGGACGAGAGACCTTTATCTAACTTATTCCTGGTATTGGGCATAGTGCGGATGTTTGCCGCACGAGAGTCCGTCACTTCCTGTTAAGTTATTAATCTCTCGCCCCCGGTCGGCCCCTCTTTCCCACTTGACCTAATTTTCAGCCTCTTTTATCCCAGGGCAAGCTCTGCAAAGAGTTTAGGGATGCGCGTCATGCAGCAGGTCACCACTTTGTTGAATCGTCAATGGGTCGACACGAGGCGGCATCAAGCGATGCTTGAGCTCATCGTCGTGATGACGGCTCTACTTTTTATCCTCTGGACGGACAGCCGATTCATTTTCCCGAAGTTCTTTCGCACGCTGAACACGGTCCTTTGCGGAATGCTCATCGGAGCAATCGTCTGGCACCAGCGCCCCACCTTGCGAGAATTTGGGCTCGCCCCGCGAAAAGGTTGGTTCGATGGCGCCACGTCACTGGCCGCATTCACTCTCGGAGCGGTGACACTGGGGACGTTGGTCGGTTGGTGCCTCGGCTCGATCGGTCAAATGCCGGAACTGGGACGCTGGGCCTCGAAGAACTGGACACAAGAGGGAATCCAGCAGCTTCTGCTTCAAGTGGTGCTCGTTCCCAGACTGCGAATTCTCCTCGATCGAGACGATTGGAGCGTTTCCGCCGCCTCTGCCCTGACGTTTTCATTGCTACACACGCCGAATATCGGGTTGATGGCTCTCACGCTGGTGAGCGGTTTTTTCTGGTGTGAATGGTTCCGACGGTATCAGAACCTACCAGCCCTGTGGCTGTCTCATTTCATTCTCGCGGTGACGGCTCTCTGGACGCTGAATCCTTATCTTGGGAACCTTCGCGTCGGAATCGGCTATCTCTGGAGTTCCGCCCCTCGCATTTCCTGATAAAACCATAGAGACCGCCACGGCGATGGCATCATTCGCGCGGCAGTCTTCTAATAGCTCCATCAGTAAGGACAGATTCGTGGCGACGACGATCGGCTTTCTTGGCTGTGGAAAAATGGCACAAGCGCTCGCGCGCGGCTTCGTCCGCTCGGGAGTCGTGAAGCCTGCCGACATTATCGGCAGCGACCTTTTCGAACCCGCCCGAAAAGCCTTGCGCGATGAAATAGGGGCGGCGGTCACGACATCGAATCTCGAAGTTTGTCAAAAGGCAAGTGTCCTCATCTTGGCCGTCAAGCCACAATCGATCGGCACGCTGCTTCAAGAAATTGCTTCCGCGGTTAACGATAAACATCTCATTGTTTCCATCGTGACCGGCATCTCCACGAGCAAGCTATCTGAATTGCTCGGAGCAGAGCGCCGAATCGTTCGGGTAATGCCCAATACCCCCTGCCTCGTGGGCGAGGCAGCGAGTGGTATTGCCGCCGGCGCCAAAGCGACAAAACAAGACGCCGAGCTTGTGGAAAAGCTTTTCCAAAGTGTGGGTGTCGCCCATCGCGTCAGCGAGCCACTCTTGGATGCCGTCACCGGTCTTTCGGGAAGCGGACCTGCATACATCTATCAAGTGATCGAAGCGATGAGCGATGGGGGAGTGAAAGCCGGACTTGCACGTGATGTCGCAACGGCGCTGGCTGCCCAGACCGTACTCGGCGCTGCGAAGATGGTACTGGAAACCGGAATCCATCCGGGCGCCCTCAAGGATATGGTCACTAGTCCCGCCGGGACGACGATTGCTGGGCTCGCCATTTTGGAGCAGCGAGCCGTCCGCTCCGCGTTCATCGACGCGGTTGATGCGGCATCACGACGGGCCCGAGAATTGGGTGGCTAAAGCCAAGTCGCAATTTCTGGTAAGTGGCTATTCGAGTACAATTCGACATACGAGCATTCGTTTTCCATTCGATGACTGCTCCACTAGAACGTCCGCTGGAATAAGTTCTCGGAAGTGTTCAGTAAGGATGAGAGCATGAGCCCACCGAAGAACTGGCGGCAAAAGGTCGAATCGCTTCAGCGGGCCGGTCTTGAATATGTCGATAAGAGCCGAGCCGTCCCGGCCACGAGTAAACGAGGTGGGAAGCGAACTCAGTCGAACCCGAAATCCGTCACTTCCTCCATCCAAAATAACGAAAGCGTAATCGTCAATCCTCTACCTCTTCTGACTCCGAACGAGCGTGTCGCTCAACTCGTCGTCCTTCGCCATGAAGTGGCTGGGTGCACTCGATGCACCGAGTTGGCCGATACACGAACTCAAACCGTGTTTTCGGACGGTACCCCGCTCGCCGATATCTGTTTTCTCGGCGAAGCACCGGGAGCGGACGAAGATGCGTCTGGTACACCGTTCGTCGGCAAGGCGGGTCAACTCCTCACGAAGATCATTGAAGCTTGTAAGCTTAAGCGCGAGGAAGTTTACATTTGCAACATTCTGAAATGCCGCCCGCCCGGCAATCGCAATCCGATGCCTGAAGAGATTGAGAATTGCCGCCCCTACCTCGAGCAACAGCTCGCGCTCGTCCGACCAAAGATGATGGTGGCTCTCGGTAAGTTTGCCGCCGCCCATTTACTCCGCGAGAAACCGGAAAAGGTGGCGATCACCAAGCTTCGGGGGAGTATCCGCGAATACAACGGCATCCCTTTCATCATCACGCTTCATCCGGCCTATCTGCTTCGTAATCCCGCTGCCAAAAGAGACGTCTGGGAGGACATGAAGGAAGTGATGCGTCAGATCGGAAAGCCGATCGATTGATTTTTCATCCATTCGCGGAACGCATCTCCATCATCGAGTATGCTGAGAACGATTGATTTCGCTCGAACTGATGCGAGCATAGGAGAGGATGATGACCAGGCCTCCGGTCTACGACATTGTTCATACGGTCGGGGAAGGAAGCATTCTCGAAATTGTGCTCAACCGTCCCGATGTTCACCACGCGATCGATGGAGAGTCCGCGGACATACTTGCCGAGCTTTGGCGGCGCTACTGGGAAGATGACGGCCTTTGGGTCGCGATTCTTCGCTCCGAGGGGGATAAAGCGTTCTGCGCTGGAGCCGATTTGAAGGGACTGGAATCACTTGCGAGCTTGAGTTCAGGGACGAATATTCCTGACGACCGCCGGCAAGGGCCGATGGGTGGAACCCGCATCGTGCAAGGAAAGCCGGTCATCACCGCCAGCCAAGGCTACACGTATGCCGGCGGCCTCGAGCTCTTCTGTCACGGTCACATCCGGATCGCCGAACCAGCGGCAACTTTCTCTGTCGCTTGTCGACGATGGGGAGTTCCGCTTGTCGACGGAGGGACGGTTTATCTACCGCGACTTCTCGGTTGGGGGACGGCTCTTCCCTTGATCATTACCGGCCAACGCATTTCCACCGAACGGGCGATGCAAATCGGGTTGGTTTGGGAGGTCGTACCTCCTGGTCAATCGCGCGAGCGGGCGCTGCATATGGCACGGCAGCTCTGTGAGCTGCCGCAGGATTGTCTCCGCGCGGACCTCGCTTCGGCCATTCACGGATTTGATTTACCCATCGAAGAGGCGTTGAGGCTCGAAGCGAAAAACACGTTGCCGGTCATGCACAGTGAGAGCACCCGACGAGGCGTACAGAACTTTCTGGACGGGGGCCGCTTTTGGTTTGAATGATCGATCGTAGAATGGCATCAGTCGATTTGACATGAGCATGTCAACCGCGCGAATCAGCGTCGAGTTCTTTTTGCGGTGCACCTTCTTCGAAAAGTCGCCATCAATCAGACTTCGGCCGTGATCTCCAGTGAAATAGGTTAGCGTCGCTGCCTGAGCGGCAATAGATCGAGATAAACACGGGTGACGAAAATTCGGATTACCTTTCTGGGGGGCGCGGACGAGATCGGCGCTTCCTGCGCCGTCCTTGACATGGACGAAACGCGATTTCTCATCGATTGCGGCCAACGGATGAACGCCCCACCCGGCCAATTGCTTCCTGACTTTTCGTTTCTGGAAAATGGTCCGCCGGTCGAAGCGATTCTTCTCACACACGCGCACACCGATCACATTGGCGCACTTCCTGCGCTCGAAGCATATCTCGATCCTGACTGCCCGATCTACGGCACCGAACCAACGCTCGCCATCTCGAAGGTCATGCTTCAAGATTCTCAGCGTATCGTTCAGCAGTACCGGCAAGGGGACGGCGAATTACCCCACTTCCCACCCTCTGCCGTGAGCGGAGTCATCGCGCGCTTTGAAGTGGTTCCTTGGGGAAAAGGACAACGGATCGGCGGCGTGAAAGTGACGTGGTTCCCCGCGGGGCACATCCTCGGCGCCGCGATGATTGAGATCTCGGACGGGAAGCAATCGATTCTCTTCTCAGGCGATATTTCGGTCTTCGATCAGCGAAGCGTTCCTGGCGTGTTCGTTCCCGCCATCCACCCGAACATTTTGATCCTCGAGAGCACGTACGGGGATCGACTGCACGCCCATCGTCCGACACAAGAGAAACGACTGATCGCGCGCGTTTCAAAATGCATTGAGGCAGGTGGTCACGTTCTGTTTCCAACATTCGCGCTGGGCAGAGCGCAAGAGGTTCTCATCATTCTCGCGGAGGCGATGCGAGCGGGAGACTTACCAGAAATACCTGTCTACGGCGATGGAATGGTGCGCGCGATCTCTCGGGTTTACAACAGATTCCCTGAATTCTTATCACCCACCTGCCGTCGTCGTTGGGAGGAAGGTCTCGACCCCCTTTTCCCCGAGGACTTGCCCATCTATCGCATACACGATCAGAAGGAACGAGAGTCCGTGGCTCTTGGTCCGCCATGCGTGGTCGTCGCCTCGAGCGGAATGCTGCAAGGTGGGGCGAGCCATTTTTATGCTCGCCATTGGATCGGCCGACCGGAAAACCTCGTTCTCATCACCGGCTATCAGGACGAAGAGTCACCCGGACAAGCCCTGCTTGATCTGGCCGCTGAAAAGGAAAAAGGCCCGCGCTACTTCAAACTGGGTGGAATTCGAACGGAAGTGGCGTGCGACGTCGAAAGTTTCGAGCTCTCGGCACATGCTGACAATGGCGAATTGACCAGCGTCGCCGGTAAATTGCGAGCGGACATCATCCTCCCCGTCCACGGCGAAGGGGGGGCACGGCAAGCGCTGGCCCAAAGTCTGATGGCTGTTTGCCGAGCCGAAGTCATTCTTCCCGAGAATGGCGGAAGTTACGAATTCAATAACCTCTTGGAACGCCCCAAGCCGTCGGCTGCTAGACTCGATCCCCTGGCCGCTTGGCCCCCGTGGGATCCGAACGAAGAGCGTCCTCTCGATCTTTCGGCATTTCACGAGTGGCTGGTCGGCATCGAGCCACGTGTTCCTTGGATCACCTTCGAGGAACTCGCCGAGATTTGGCGTGGGCCGATTCCCATTTCCGACGAAGATCGGAAAGAACTGCATACCGCCGTCTACCAAGACTGGCAGAGATATTTCGTGCCGGATGCCAAGCGTCCTCACTTACTTCACATCACGCCAAAGGATAATCTTGCGGCGATTCCCGCGACGACGCACCGGCAGTCCATCGCCATTGCCTCTGCATTTCTTCGAGAGCAGTTTCCAGCGACGAGCGGTCTTCACCGTTTTGGCTTTTATCCGGAAGAAGGTGTCTGCCAACTCGAATTCTCGTTCCCAAATTCTGCGGAGACCAATTACACGGAACGTTTGCGGGAATTCGAGAATCGGACCGGCTGGAGCGTTCGCATCGTGGGGACCGTGTCCGATCATGAGCTTTGCCAGATTGCAAGCAAGATGCTTGGCACGGATCTAACATCGAGAGCTCAAGTGTTGCGCGATCCCGATGAATTCCACATCTCCCGTTCCATCGATCGAGACGGCTCGGAAATCGATTTCGAATTCGAGGATATTGCCGAACGATTCAAGCGCCGAACCGGTTTCAAAATTGTTCAGCGAGATGCATGATCGGATGACGACTCATGGTTGGAGTAATCTCGGATTGAACTGGTGGAACTTATTGAAAATCCGTCGGTAACCGAGAAAGCAGACGGACATCGTCCCGATGGATACCGCCGATGCGATGACCACCATGATGACGATCTGATATTTGACGGCAACCACCGGATCGGCGCCCGCAAGAATTTGACCCGTCATCATCCCGGGAATGCTCACCAGTCCGATGACGGTCATCGAGTTCAATACCGGCGTCATCCCCGTCCGGACGGCCTCTTGCACGATGGAGCGAACGGCCTCCCATCGAGTCGCTCCAAGACTCAGCTTCATCTCGACGAGATGTCGATCGCGACGAAGAGTTTCCGTCAATCGGTCGAGGCCAAGCGCGACACCATCGAGCGAATTACCGAGAATCATCCCTAAAAGCGGGATCGCGTATTGCGGCAACCACCAGGGTGTCGCCTGAACGACCACAAGCAATAAGAAGATTCCGACACTCCAGCTTCCAAGCATCATCGCGATGAACGCATCGAGAAACATTCGGGGATACCGAAATCGGCTGCGCCGAGAAGCGGCGTGCCCCGCGATAAGGGTCATCATGAGTACGAGTCCCGCGACGGCGATCGGCTGCCGTAATTCGAAAACGACTTGCAACAGTAGACCCGCCGCCGAAAGTTGAAGCACCATTCTCAATGCACCCCAGGCGATACGGCGTTCGAGTCCAAGCTGCATGAAAACGCTGAGTAATCCCGCCATGCCAAGGAGCAGCATCGCAAAGCCTACTTGAAGGATCGAGAGATCGATCACACCGGTTTTCATGCGATCACCTCACGCATTTCGCCTTCACGAATTTCGAGCTGAGTCGTTGCGACACGAACGGCCTGTCGTTCATCATGCGTGACCCAAAGAAAGGCAGTCCCTGTTTCATCGCATTGTTTGACCATCAAAGATTCCACCGCCTCAGCCGATTTTGGATCCATTGCTGAGGTTGGCTCATCAAGCAGAAGTATCTCGGGACGAAATTGAAGCACCCGAATGAGGGCGACTATCTGAGCTTCGCCCCCTGATAGCTCATCCGAACGCCGGTCGAGAAAAGAGATGTCACGTCCCAGATCCTGGAGCCAGCGGCGCCAGATGGAATCATCACGGACCTGATGAGAATGACTCTTGAACTGATAGGGCAACGCAAGATTGTCGCCAACCGTCCCTTCAACAAGCATGGCGCGCTGCGGCACATAACAGACGCGCGAGCGAAATTCAGGAACAACGTGTGGGGCGAGAGCCATTCCATTCCACAAGACGCTTCCTTCAGCGACCGGCGAGAGAAAAGCCAACGCGCGAAGGAACATCGACTTTCCCGCGCCCGAAGGTCCGGCAAGAGACATGCGGTCGTCCGAATGAATCGCGAGGTCGATCCGCCGCCAAAGCCATCGATGCTGATCGTCGAGAAACCAACCCAAGTTGCGTGCTTCGAGGATGGGAACCGAGATAGAATTGCTTGATGTAGACGGCATCCATTCGTTCTACGTCATTTGATGGGAAAGGTTGATAAGTAAACAGCGCTAATCAATTGATACTCATAGGCTACTTTTAGAAGACTCACCAAATCCATCCCACCGAGCAATTGATCAACGAATGCGCCAGAAAGAGTTCATGGGTATGCCAAGATCATGGAGGAGATGTTCAATTTCGGCCAGGAATCGCTTGGAATCGCCGGGGTAGCCGGCCGTCCGCTGAAGTCCAGGAAGCTGTCGATTCCAAAACTCATTGAACTGGTCCATGCACCGTTCCCGCACATACTTTGCGATCATTGATGCGGCAGCCACCGGCAGCGAATGAGAATCTCCCTGCACTCGGAAGCGAATCTCGACCTCCCGCCCTTCGCAGGTAAAGCGATAGATGCTCAAGTCGACTTGTTCCTCGACCGTCAACACGAACGCGTCCACCGCGATCGACTCGACGATCTCTCGGTAGTATCGACGTCCCCCCAGGCGATCCACCGTGATGACGACCTGTTTGCAGTCGACCGGCAACATGGCCAACCGCCGGCCGAGAATGTCAAGAATCAATTCACATTCCACGTCTGCCTTGGTGGGATGACGGTCCAACGCTTCGTTGAATTTCGACGGAAACAAGACTCGCACCATCGGGGAGTCAAATGATAACTGCGCGACCGTCATCCCATCCTGTAAACGTTCATGCCGAATTTCTTTCGACGAATCCTCATCCTCGTCGGAATGAGAATCTGATTCCCCGTACCAATGCTCGGCGCAGAGGTGCTCCGCATCAGTCGGGGAGAGGAATGTAATGAGATCCCTCAAACGAAGGCTAGGACACGCGACCAGACGGAGCATCGACCCGACCGAATGATCCAGCGATGCTCGCCCTGATGGAGAACCGAGAACGGCTTTGGAATCATCAATGATGTACTTGTTTTTAGTTTTGCCCGCGCGGCACACCGTTTTTCGAAGAACTTTCCACCAATCGAGCGTGTCTAGGAGAGACGGCCCACGAAAGGCGGTCGAGGAAACGACGAGGGGGCCAATGTTCGGCCCGTATCCTGCTTCATCCACTCCGATATAGAGGGTGTCGGCTGGACCAGCGATCTGTTCAGTTAGCGCGGAGCGGCGCCGGCTGGCTATCGGCATCGTCGTTGAACTCGATGAGAGGACATGGCTCTCCCTTCGCCACGGCAGCGTTTCGGTCATGAGTCGCCGTCATCATTCCTATTCCGGGAATGTATCGACGGACATCAATTCCCCACGCATCCTTTTTCAATAACTCCCGAGAAGCGACAAGCGAGGAGAGGGGTATCGCCATCTCCATGCACCACCCCTTATCGGACTGTTGGCGTTGAACCACCACCCCTTCTGCTTTCATTTCTCGTGTGCCCGCGGGGTTGATGCATTGGACGCGATCACCGGAATACTCGACGAAAGTCGTATAGTCTCGATCGATATCGAGTGAAACGACCAGCCGGTCCCCCGGCACCGGAGCCAATGCCTTACAGTCCGCCCCGATGTAAAGGTAATTATCGTCGTAACGAAGCTTCACTTCTGTCTTGAATGAAGGGTCAACGACGTTGTCCCCGCTGCTCAACGTCAAACAATTCTTCCCGTCCCAGCATGTATCGTTCATTTGTCCGTTAATGGTCAGTGGAGTCGATACCGCTTCGCAGATTCGCGAGTGCGAAGCGGAATGCGGCGTGTTTCCCAGCCGTTCCGATTCGAGCAAAGCGATGGGGTTCCAACGGAGTGAGGACTCCTCGGCGAATGACAGGAAGTTCCGAGCGAGATCATCTTGCCCCAAGCGACGCGCGGCCGATGCCAGCAGAATCGACATGCCGGGATCACGGGCCAGGATGTGTCGATCCTCTTGAAGCTTTCGTCCGTAGGCAAGTGCCAACCGCAATTCGCGCTGCCGCGACTCCGCATCGCGCGGAACGGCCTTCCCATCAACACAGTGGACCTCGTCACTCGCTTGCTGAGTGATGAGCCGGCGATATGCGGGCGTTGCATACGGATGATTTGGAAAACGAATGATCAGATAGTCGAGCATTCGCTTGGCATCGGCGGGCCGATTGCCTGCCACAAGTTGTTGTGACAATTCATACAGTGCCCAGCCGGCGGGAAGTGGATCCCCCCCTTTTTGCAATAGGTCGTCCAAGATCGTTCGCTGTTCCTGCGGATTGCTTGGAAATTCACTCACGTCGACCGTCAGGAGCAATTCCTCTCGGTCAGGTGCATCTGGCCGAACGAGCGTTGCCGCTCGTCGTCCGGAAGAATCGGGCGCAATGAAATCAATTCCGGCGAAGATCGACGAGTGATCTTTCGACTTCGAACGAAGTGTCTGCAGCGGAATCATTTCTCGGACAGATCGGGGAGCGACATGCAATCGCGCTTGCGCGAGCGCCGCGAGAGCAAGTGTCCCGATGTCCTCCTTTTGGCCTCTTTTCGCGACGGCGAAGAGGGTATCCGCGTTCTTTTCCTCCGACTGAACCGCGAGGAGTTTCTGCGCGGAAGAAGCTCCCAGCCCGAGCACGCTCAATTGCTCTGAATAGACATTTGGATCCGCGGCTTTGTCGAAGGCGGACTCCATTATCTCCACCAAAAGTGTCCCGGGATTCCATTCGTTCTCGTTGGGAGCCGCTGGATCGAGAATCACGACCGTTGGTTGCCAGAGACGAAGAGCGAGCACGAGGTCTCGCTCAACTTGGTCCGTCGATCGCGCATCAGACGTCGTCGGAGTTCCGACTTTTTTCGCCAGCCAAGGTTTCATCACGGGACGAGGCCGTGTGAAAGAACGTGAAGTCTCCGCGTGCGTTCCACCAGCAGATCGAATCGCTTCGCTGAAGCGAGCATCAACACATGAACTACCAGGATGCAACAGATCAGCGGAGGGGGGACAGAGCGCCAATACGACGTTTCGATAGCCCTCTTTTCCACCTAGTCGGGCGACGCCATCGAGCGGCGCGTTCTCGGGATGTGCGGTAATCCAAAGCACGGAAGCGACATGATCTCCTTGCCGCTGCGTCGTCCAAGTCTGCCCGCCGTCCTTGGTGGCGATGATCGTTCCCATCGCGCCGACCCCCCAGCCGCACGACTCGTTGATGAATTCCATCCCAAAGAGAGGCATCGGCGTGCCGGTCTTTTGCACTTCCCAAGTTTGACCTGAGTTGCCGCTATGAATTACCACCGAGCCGGGCCGCCCCGCCATCCAAACGTGTGTGCCCTGTGCGGCAATCGAGGAGAGATCCAAGACTTCACCAACTTCCTTGGGAATGGGAAGTTCCACGCGGTGCCAACTCATTCCGCTGTCACCGCTGCTGAAGACTTGACAACGATCTCCCACCGCCCAGATTCGTCCTCCTCCTCTGACGAAAGATCGGACCGCACATCCCTCGGGCATCTGAAGATCTAAATCTCGACTGAGTTCAAGATCGTGAAACAGCATCACGTGACCGTTTGGGCTCGCGCACAACAGGTGGTCTTCATCGAGTGCGAGTGAGGCGGTCCATCCAAGATCGATCGGACCACGAAGGGGAATCCAGGTCGCTCCGCCGTCACTGGTTACCGTGATGCCGGAGGGATGAACGTCGGACGATTCACCGACGGCAAGCCCCTTCCCCTGTTCTCCCACCCACAAATGACGAACGCCGCCGAACGGAGGTTTTTCCACCGTAGGAGTCCACGCGACGCCTCCATTTCGGGTCCGGTAAACTTGCCCGGTACTACCGGGAGCAAAGGGTAGGCTTTCGCGCGCGCCAATCATCCCACTCCAGGGAGCGTCCATACGGACGGTCGTCAACGTGGCGGTCGTCGAAATGTTCTGACGATCCCACGTCTTTCCGCCATCGATCGTATGCCAGACGGTTCCCTGCTCGCCCACAGCCCATCCTTCCTGGGCATCAATGAAATCGACGCCGTAAAGGGTGGCGTCTGAGGGGTCCACCGCTTCCGCACGCAGAATGGAAACAGGCATGACAAAGAGGGAAAGGAAAGTGATTGCGGTCCATCCGTGACGCATAGCTGGCTCCATCCTGGTGCTTTGGTAGAAGATCTACCCAAAACGTTCATACCACGCCGTCCGAGACGGGCGAAGAGGAGTTTTTCCGCCGAGAGCACAGATGTTCACGCGAGCGTGATTATCGGATGGGCAGAATTGCATTTTTTATTCGCGCGATCAGCGGGTTGCTACCGTTTCCGAGCGAGTCGGAGTTCGAGTGAGAATCGTGGAAATGATCTGGTCCGCCTCGATCCCCTCGGCTTGTGCCTCGAAATTGAGGAGCAACCGATGGCGGAGACAGGCCTTCGCGACATGCTGAATATCTTCAAAGCTGACGTTGAATCGACCGTCGATGAGCGCTCGCACCTTCGCGGCGAGGGTAACCGCCTGCGCGCCACGAGGGCTTGAACCGAGGCGAACGTATCGATTCGTTTCTTCCACCGCGAATTCACCGCCCGGATGCGTCGCCAGAATAATTCGGATCGCATAGTCCTTTACGTGCGGCGCCAATAGCACCTCGCGAATGAGAGCTTGGTACTCTCGAATCTGCGCTCCTGACATCACACGACTGGCAGTCGGGGTTTCTCCAGACGTGGTTCGATCGAGAATTGCACCAATTTCTTCTCGACTCGAATAGGTCACGATCAGTTTCTGAAAGAACCGATCGAGCTGGGCCTCGGGAAGGGGATACGTCCCCTCCTGATCGATGGGGTTTTGCGTGGCAAGAACGAAAAAGGGCTCCTCCAGGTGGTGAACCGTTCCTCCGACGGTGACGGAGTGTTCTTGCATTGCCTCGAGGAGCGCGGACTGGGTTTTCGGCGTGGCTCGGTTGATTTCGTCGGCTAAGCAAATCTGGGTGAAGATCGGTCCGGGCTGAAACGTGAAAGAACGATTTCCGTTAATGTCCGTCGAAATGACATTGGTGCCGATGATGTCGGCAGGCATCAAGTCGGGAGTGAACTGGATTCGCTTGAATTGCAAATCAAGGACTTCCCCCAGCGTGCGAACGAGGAGAGTTTTTCCGAGTCCGGGAACGCCTTCGAGGAGCACGTGCCCGCCGACGAAGAGAGAGGTTAGCACTCCCTGAACCGTCTCTTCATGTCCGACGACGACTTTGCCGATCTCACGACGAACCTGAGCATACATCGCGCGGAATGAAGAGGCTCTCTCCTCGATCGATACTCCCAAGTCAACCGCTCCTTTGGTTCCACAAGAGAGATGGGCTACTTGCTTGGCCCCTGCGACGTTGGTGGGACTTCATCGATCGATTCATTCGATTGAATGTACCATTGACGACCTTCCCAGTCCCCCGCTTCACTCACCCCGCCGACGATGCCGAGCACGACGTTGTATTTTTTCTTCGGTTCCGTCGCAAGCTGCACTTGATAATGGAGGCCGACCATACTCAATCCGTTGAATGGATAGAAGTCGGTCGCACTCTTGAATTCGACGATCGAGTTAGCTCCCCCTGCCCGGAGCGTTTTCGTCACCGCCTCCTTCTTGAAGTTCTCGTACGACTTGTTGTAGGTTTTCACCAAGTCCGTCACGTCGTCACTGACCGAAGCGCGGGATTGAGGATCGGTTCGGAGTAGGAAGGCCTCTTCGAGGTTGTCCGCTAAAAGAGCTGCCAGGTATTGATCAGCCACTCCGCGCGCCTCGTTACTGTACGCGTAGAACGTCACGGCATGCGCCGTTCCAGCGCCAACGGTGCCGATCAACGTAATGACCACCGCTAAGCCGGCGAGGACTTGGCCGGCATATTCGTTTCGGGATCGCTCGAGACGAATGTACGTCACCACGCTTACGATGAGAATGATCACTGCCACGGGAATCATGTACAAGCTGACGAAGGAGAGGAGAGCAAACAATGACGCGACGAGGCACAAAACCGCCATCACGCTGATTGGCCGATAAACAAATTCATCTTTCCGGGCAGAAAACCCGCTCATCGATGGACGGTCAGAGGCTGCGGGAGGATTCGCGGAACCCGACATAAATGGCAAACCCTTTGGACAAAACGACACGACCCAGACGCAAACCAACCTCTATCGAGCACCCCAGCCGACTGAGTCAACTATCAACTACTACGTGAAACAGCACCTTTGGGATCGCCGATCAGACGATTTTCCCCTCTTTTTCACTCTCGATCCTTCTTTATACAGCAATCAACCGCCGAGGGCCGAAGAGTCATTCGGTTCAAAGAAATGTCGGCCGTTCGAGCTGTTTTTCGTGGTTCTTTCGGAATGAAACTAAATCCTCGTTGGAGGCCCTGCGAATGATTCCGAACCTTCCGACGAGAATGACTCCTTTCTCCAGAGGCTGATCGAACATCACCAATCGCCATGAATCTGCTTGTCGCTCGACATAGCCTCCTTCACCAAGATCAGTCACCACCGCACCGACGGAGCCCTCCCCGTGAATGACGTCGAACCACGACGATTCTCTCCGAGAGAACTGATGGGCGGACGGTTTGCATCCCTCTGACTTCGGATGCAGGGTGACTTCTCCCCATGAAAGATCAAGGGCCAGTGACACATTGTCGAGGGGGGCGATCGTTTCCAACCGCACGTCCATGGTGATACTTGTCGGCTCGGCCAGGAATTGCACGATCATTCGCAAGCCGACATCCGAAGCGACGGCTTGGGGAACGATCAGATAAGGTTCCTGCACCAGGAAGGTACTGGGGGTCGGAAACGCCTCATTGGCCGACGAATGCTGGGGACGAAATGAGAGTTTCCCCAAGACGAGGCTCCATTCCCCACCCAATTCGCCCTCGAAGACGAGCGTGGGCCACGCTCCGTGAGGGGCTCGGAGGGCCCGACCAGAAAAACCTTCCGATTCCGAAGTAGCTCCATTTTCAATCAGTTTCCAATTTCCACTCGCCAAGAACGCGTCCCCTACTGAAGGCCCCCGGACCTGTTTCGTCACGAGAGATTCGGCCAAGAGCCGTGCTGTCTCGTAAGGGGAATGGTACCATTCGGGGGTCACAAGGGCATCGGGAGAGATAAAGAGTCGATGAGTTTCTCAGACTCGAAATGGGTCATGGTTACCGGATCCAGTAGCGGTATCGGACGTGCAACCGCGCTCCGACTCGCGGAACTGGGGTGGAACGTCGGCATTCACTGCCGGAAAGCCCAACGTGCGGCTGAGGAAGTAGCCGATCAGATCAAATCGCGCGGCCGAAAATCGTTTGTCGTTCAGGCAGACTTGGCAGATCCCGCCGCTTGCGAATCACTTGTCGACAAATGTTGGCGGAACGCGGGAGGTATGATCGATGCGTGGGCCCATCTGGCTGGCGCGGACTTGCTGACGGGGAGCCAGGCGAAACTTTCATTCGAAGAGAAGCTCGAACTCATCACGAAAGTCGATCTTTGGGGAACGATTCTTACTTGCCGTGCGATCGGTAAGCGGATGAAAGAGCGGGGACACGGGGTAATTGTCACCACCGGTTGGGATCAATCGGCGACGGGGATGGAAGGTGATAGTGGTGAACTCTTCGCGGCCGTGAAGGGAGGGATCGCCTCGTTTACTCGGAGTCTGGCCAAAACACTCGCTCCGTCGATCAGAGTCAATTGCGTCGCGCCGGGATGGATCAAAACGGCGTGGGGTGAGAATGCCTCCCTCTTGTGGCAAGAGCGGGCGACGCGCGAGGCAATTCTGTCGCGTTGGGGATTGCCAGGAGACGTCGCATCGACAGTTGCGTTCCTGGTATCGGAGGAGGCATCGTTTTTGACGGGACAGACTTTCAATGTAAACGGCGGCGTGGTCACATCGTGAGAACATCAATACCCTTATGAACTCAAAATCTGATTCAGCGATCCCACCGAGCACGGTCGCTCCCCCCTCTTCACGGTGGACGATCGCTTTACTCGCTCTTCTGATGGCTGCGCATTTTCTGCTCGTGCGCGATGAGATCATTCGTTCGACACCGACGCTTGACGAAGTGGCTCACCTTCCCGCGGGTCAAACTTATCTCGAGAAACAAACGTTTCGAATGTATCGGCACAGCCCACCGCTCGCTCGATTAGTCGCAGCAGCGGCCGCATGGCCGACTCATCCTGATCTGCTTTATGATCGAACTTGGAAGTTTCACGAACCCGCCAATCATTGGGCATTCGCGTTTGAGGTCATTGCCGCAAATGCCACGAAAGAAGAATCCCGCGAGCGATACATCGACTCCTTTACCTATGGACGTTATGCGATTGCCGTTTGGTCGATGCTGACGATTCCCTTTCTTTACTGGTGGGGGGCAAGTTGGTTCGGCCGTTGGTCAGGACTACTCGCGGCGACGCTCTGGACCTTTTCCCCGAATATTCTCGCGCATGCGGGACTCATCACGACTGACCTTGCCGCAACGAGCGCGGGATTCATCGCTTGTTTCGTTTTCTCGCGCTGGTTGGAACGACCGACCTGGAACCGATTCGGCGTTGCCACCGCAGCGCTCGGACTGGCGCAGCTCGTGAAATTCAGTTCCCTTTGGCTCTACTTCATCTTTGCCTTTTGGCTTCTCGCCTTTATCGGTTGGGAACGAGTACGATCGAGAAAGCAGAGCTTGCAAAACCCGACGAAGAGCGAGCCTCATCCTACGCAAGGAATCTTGAAGTCGTGCCTAGGATATGGCGCGATGGTGCTCCTCAGCTTCATCGTGATTGACATGGGGTATTTGTTCGAGGGGGTGGGAACGCCGCTCGGAACATTTCCATTTCTGAGTGAGTCGCTTACGCGTGCGAGACGATTCGAGGACGCTCCCGCGCCGGAGTCGAATAATTTGACGTACCGAAGAGTATGGCAAGCCAGGGTCAATCGATTTCAAGGAACCGCGCTCGCGTATGTTCCATGTCCGCTTCCGTACCATTTCGTTGCCGGTTTCGACGAGCAGAAGTTCGAGGCGGAGGGAAAATATCCCATGTATCTGCGGGGAGAGTTCGCTCCACCGCTCCCGAGCGCGGATGCACCGACGTCGATCTTCAGTCGACGGGGCTGGTGGTATTACTACTTCTATGCGCTCGCAGTTAAATCCCCACTGTCGACGATGGTGCTTATTGTTATCGCGATCACTATGGCAATCTATCGACCGGCTAAGCGATCAATCATCCCGCTTGTGTGCCTCGCGTTCGTTCCGATCCTGGCGATGAGCTTTCTGACCGACATTAATCTCGGTCTTCGTTATGTCTTGGCATCGCTCCCGTTTCTCTTCGTCCTGGCCGGTTCCCTCGTCGCGACCGGCCGCCCGAGATGGGTCTATTGGGTCACGGGGATCGCCTTAGCTTGGAATGTGGGGGTCATCGCACGAATTCATCCGCATGAACTCTCCTACTTCAATGAAGTTGTCGGCGGCCCATCTCAGGGACGATTCCATCTGATCGACAGCAACATCGACTGGGGTCAGGACCTACGAGGACTGGCCCAGTGGCTCGATCAACATCCCGAATGGAAGAATGATGTCCGCATTGGCTATGCGGGAACGATTTCCCCCGAATTCGAAGGAATCAATAACTATCAATTGGCTCCCCGCGACCTACGGCAAGTGAGTGATGATCAACTGCTCCCGTGGGAAAAGAAAAGTGATCCCATGACCTGGGGCCCCCTTCCGGGCAAGTATGCGATGAGCGTCAATTTCGAACGAGGGATGAGATTTCATACGCCCTGCCCGCTTAGGCAATTTGTGAACTACCGCGGCAAACTAGGCGGCGCTGCTATTCCAGGGTCATGGATGGTGGAGATTCCCAGAGAATCATACGCTTACTTCCAACAGTTCACGCCGAAAATCGAGCCATCGATCGGATATTCCATTCTGCTGTACGATGTTTCCAAAGAAGAAGCGAATCGAGTCCGCAAGCAAATGGGTCTGCCGCTGTTGCAGTGACAACATGATGTCATCGCTCCAAAGCAATCTAGGATATTGAACATGTCACACGATGAGTCTGTATCCTCGAACTCGCGGCGAATCGCCTTATCCATCAAGCAACCCTGGGCGACATTAGTCGTCTTCGGAATCAAGTCGATCGAAATCAGGAAGTGGGGAACGACGCGGCGCGGACTCATCTACATTCACACTGGCCGCGATCCCGATCCGCGCGACGAGGGGTGGAGCCTTGTCCCCGATCATCTACGTGAGTTCACCGAATATCGGCGGGGGATCATCGGAAGGGCGCATCTTGTCGAGTGTCAATGTTATGACACTCAAGAGAAATTCGCTTTGGATCAAGAGCATCACAGAAATCGGCCGGAATGGTTTCAACCCCCGAAGATGCACGGTCTAGTTCTTTCGGGAGGTGAGCCTGTCCCGTTCGAATCATGCGCGGGGAACCTGAGGTTCTTTTCGATCCCTGTTCAGGTGATGGAATAGCCCCCTTACTTCGACGGCTTCGGCTTCAGTCGGCAATAATCGAAGATATTCGCCAACTCGTCACGAAGACTTCGCCGATGCACGATTCGGTCGACGAATCCGTGCGCGAGAAGGAACTCGCTGGTTTGGAACCCCTTGGGCAACTCAAGTCGGACCGTTGCCCAGATGGTGCGTGGCCCGGCAAAGCCGATCAGCGCCTTCGGCTCCGCGAGTGTTATGTCACCTAGGGAGGCGAAGCTTGCCGCGACGCCACCCATCGTCGGATTGGTCAGAACAGAAACGTAAAGACCACCCGCATCGTCATACTTCGCGAGAGCGGCAGAAACCTTGGCCATCTGCATGAGGGAAAGAATCCCTTCCTGCATGCGCGCCCCACCACCGCTGGCACTGATGATGACGAGTGGTAAGCGAAGCTCAGTCGCTTTCTCGATGGAACGAACAAGCTTCTCGCCGACAACCGAGCCCATGCTGCCCATGCTGAAAGCACTGTCGGTGATAGCGGCAACGAATGGACGGCCTCGAACGAATGCTCGGCCGCAGACGATCGCTTCGTTGAGCTTCGTCCGCTTCCTCTCGTCGACTAATCGATCCTTGTACGACTTGCGATCGACAAACGCGAGCGGGTCAACCGAGCGCAAGTTGTCGAACCATTCCTCGAAGCTGTCGGAATCGACGAGATGGGTAATGCGATCACGCGCACTGATGTAGAAGTGATGGTCGCATTCGGGGCAGACGTTTTGATTGCGCTCGACATCCTTTTTGTAGAGCGTCGCTCCACAACCGGGACACCGCAGAAAGAGTCCCTCGGGAACTCCGCGCTTGGGTCTGCGTTGATTGCCGCTCGACTTATCGCCCGTCTCTAGCGATTCCTGATTCATTCGCGCGGTACTCATCCTGCTGCGATCACCTTGGCGGCCGTCGGGGGAGTCCCGGCTGGGCCCCCCTTATCTTAGCAATTCAGGCCGGGCGACGACCGCCCAACTCTCGCTGCAGGCTACCGCACTCTTCAAGAGCATCAAACACTGATTTTTTCGACAGGCGAGCTGGCGGCTTGGAGCAGGACGTTATCCACCTTCCGTTCCGTCAAAAAACAGCGAATGACCTTGCGGAGCGGATCAGGGGCAACGATGACGATTCCTCGAAATGAATTTTTCCGAATGATCGGTCCGAGGACTTTTTCCACCCGCTCGAATACCTGGGCGATTTCCTCCCCGGCGGGGGGGCAGGCTTCGCAGGGGCTTTCTTTCCACTTCGTGTAGAGTTTCTTGTGTTTTCGCTGCACCTCTGCGACCGGCAAACCTTGCCAAAGTCCGAAGTCGAGATTGCGCAACTCCTCCAGGTCCTTGACCTTGGCACCAAGTTGCTTCCCCAAAAGATGAGCGGTTTCTCGGGCCGATGTGCTCGGCGTCGAGTAAACGGTGTCAATGGGCACGCCAGCAAGTTCCCTTGCCATTTCGGCTACTTCAGCCTGCCCTCGAACGTTGATCGGAACGTTCAGCGTGCCGACGATTCGATCCTGTTCATCGAAATCGGTCGTCGCCGACTTCGCCAGGAACACCTGTCCCATAAGACGTGCTTATCCTCGATTGGATCGGCCTCGTTGCATCAGGCGACTGAGATCACCGAATGCCTCAGCTCGATTGTCGGCGTTGTAGAAAGCAGATCCAACAACGAACAGGCGAACTCCTGCCTCCGAGGCAACTTCGACCGTGCTCTTATTGATACCGCCGTCAATCTCGACCCAGATGTCATTCCTTAAGTTACTGATAGATCTCACTTTAGACAAAACCGAAGAATCGAACTTTTGTCCACCAAAACCGGGCATGACGCTCATGACCAAGACATGGTCCAATTCGTCGAGCCAGGGGAGAATTTTCTCGATCGGCGTGGGTGGATTCAGTGCGAGCCCTGCTCTGGCTCCCCTCTTCCGAATGGCACGGAGCGTTTCCCTGGGGTCGTCCAAAACCTCGGTATGAACGGTGATGAGATCCGCCCCGGCCTCCAAGTAATTGTCTAAATACCTAAGCGGATCTTGGACCATTAGGTGAACGTCGAAAATCATGTCCGACTGCGGGCGAAGGGAATCGATCAAAACGGGGCCGTAACTGAAGTTTGGGACAAAAACTCCATCCATGACGTCCCAATGGATAACATCGGCACCACACCGCTTGGCATCGTCGATCTCAGCAGCAAGAATGCCGAAATCGCAATTCAAAAGCGATGGGACGATTCGGGCTTGTCCGTCGTCAAACCGAGTTAAACGTTCTTGGCGGGTACTGGCCATTGATCTCTCCGACGACTTTCCGAATGAAAGTCGTGCTTCGATCACGCATTATACGAAACGATCCCATGCCGTTACTTGTCGTCGATCGCTCCCAGAGCGGCAAACGACTTCCCTTCGATGTATTCCAGAAACGCCCCACCCCCGGTAGAGACATGGGTGATCTTGGAATCGAGCCCAAATCGCTGGACCGCTTCGGCACTTTCGCCACCGCCGACCACCGTGACTGCGGAGCTCGATGCCATCGCCTCGGCAATGCCGCGTGTTCCCGCCTGGAATGGCTCATCTTCGAATTTACCCATCGGACCGTTCCAAACGACCGTCCCCGCCTTACCAATGGCCGCACCATAATTCGCAATCGTCTTGGGACCGATGTCGAGTCCCAGCCAACCATCGGGAATGTCTCCTTCGACGACCTTCACCTCTTGCGGGGGAGCAAACTTGTCAGAGACGACATGATCGACAGGGAGTTCTAGCTTCTTCCCCGCTTTGGCAAGCAAATCCTTTGCGAGATCTAACTTGTCATTTTCAACAAGCGAATTACCCACCGATTCACCGAGCGCTTTACGGAAGGTGTAAGTCATCGCTCCGCCGATGAGAAGTTGATCGATCTTGGGAAGAAGAGCCTCAATGACGTTGATCTTGTCGGAGACCTTCGCCCCTCCCATGATCGCGATCATCGGCTTCTTCGGCGAACCGAGAAGCTGATCGAGAATCTGGAGTTCCTTTTCAACCAGCAGTCCGACAACCCGCGCGCCGGCGGGGAACTGCTGCGGAACGGCGAGCATCGACGCATCTTCACGGTGGCAGGTGCCAAACGCGTCGTTCACATAAATATCCGCAAGCGAGGCAATCTGCTTCGCGAAGCCGACATCTCCCTTCTTCTCTCCTTTGTGGAAGCGAAGATTCTCGATGATCAGAATTTGCCCCGGCTTTAAATCCGCCGCGAGCTTTTCCGTTTTTGGCCCAACCACTTCATCCGACTTGAGAACTGCCACGCCAGGGAGCAGTTGTCGAAGCCGATCCGCCACGCCATTGAGCTTATACGGTGCATCCTTCGCGGGATCACCGACAGGTCGCCCCATGTGACTGGCGAGGATTGCCGATCCCCCCTTTTCGAGAACGAGCTTAATAGTCGGGATCGCGGAACGAATGCGACGATCATCGGTAATCGTTCCATCGTCGTCCGTGGGAACGTTGAAGTCGACGCGAACGAAGACCTTTTTGCCGGCCACATCAATGTCTCGAATCGTCTTCTTTGCCATGGCCTGTCTGCTCCCTGTCAATCGGTGACCAGCAAATCGTCACTCTCCGCGTCCGCCCGAGTTTGCTTTTATTCAAAAGTCCCGCTCGGAGAACCGCGAAAGCTCTACTTCACAAGATACACGAACCACGGCTGGTGCGTGCGTTGGGCCGGTCGAAAGCTATCACTCTCGCCGGCCCATGTTTGTTGCGAAATCAAGTGGGGGACTACTTCGTATTGGCGATCAGCTTCAGAATGTCTGCCGTTCGGTTCGAGTAACCCATTTCATTGTCGTACCAGCCGATGACCTTGATCATCGTACCGTTGATCACCATCGTGTACTCGCTGTCGAAAATACATGAGTGGGTGTTACCAACGATGTCCGAGGAAACGATCGGATCGGTGGTGTACTCAATGATCCCCTTAAGGGGCCCGTCAGCGGCCGCCTTGATGGCTGCGTTGATTTCCTCGGCGGTAACCGGCTTGCTCACGTTGGCGACAAGGTCGGTGACGCTTCCCGTGGGGGTTGGAACTCGCATCGAAATGCCGGTCAACTTCCCCTTGAGTTCGGGAATGACGAGGCCGACCGCTTTGGCGGCGCCGGTCGATGTCGGGATGATGTTTTGGCTGGCACCACGAGCACGACGAGGATCGCTGTGAACGAAATCCAGAACGCGCTGATCGTTGGTGAACGAGTGAACCGTCGTCATGAGCCCGCTGACGATTCCCCAATTTTCATGAATGACCTTCGCCATTGGAGCGAGGCAATTCGTCGTGCAGGAGGCATTGCTGACGAGCTTCATCGCCGGGGTGATCGTCTTGTCGTTCACGCCGAGAACGACGGTCGCATCGACCGAGTCGGCGCTCTTGGCGGGAGCACTCAATACGACCTTGGGCGCGCCAGCGGCAAGGTGCTTTTCAAGCGAGGGGCGATCGGTGAAGATACCGGTCGATTCGAGGACGACATCAACGCCGAGCTTGCCCCAAGGAAGGCTCGCCGGATCTCGTTCGCTGAGGAGCTGCGTCTTCTTGCCGTTGATCGAGAGAGTGGTACCGTCAAGGCTTACATCGCCGGGGTACGGTCCATGCGTGCTGTCATATTTGAACAAGAGGCGCGCCATCTTAGCATCGCTGAGGTCATTGATTGCGACAACATCAAACTCGCTGGAACGTCTGGACAGAACTCGCGTCACGAGACGACCAATTCGACCGAACCCGTTGATCCCCACTCGAATCGCCATTTGCGTTTCTCCCAAGTATGTTGCGGGTGATCACGTTCTGCTCGTGAGCCTTCCGCTAAGAGTACATCCTACTTTTCTCGCCGCCGGGGTCGACCGTCATGAAAAGTAGTTATCGTCAGCGACAAAAGGGAACGTCGCCAAGTTCATTGCGTGAACCGCTAGCGTTGTAGTCGCGAAAGGGTGGTATGTCCAATAGGAAAGGAGGTAATGCCCGTTCAGATCAGAACTTAAACGCGCACGAGATGGTGGATGATTTCTGGGAGTTCGGCTAACGCGAATTCTTTTTGCACGCCTCCCTCTCGGAGAGCGACCTTGTTCATGCCGTAAACGACAGAGGTTGCGGCATCTTGTCCATAGGTCCGCCCACCTTTTTCCAGAATCCGTTTGCACCCGTCGGCGCCGTCACGACCCATGCCTGTCATGATGACGCCGACCAACTGTGAGCCATATGCCTCTGCCGCGGAAAGGAACATCTTGTCAACCGAGGGACGATGTCCGCTGACCAGATCGCCGTCATCCAGACTGACGAACGCTTTTCCCATTCGTCGGTGAACGGTCATGTGACGCCCACCCGCCGCGATGAGGATTTGATTCGGACGAATGGGGTCTCCTTCGGCGGCTTCCTTCACCACGAAAGGACAGATCTGATTCAAACGCTGGCTGAACGCTCCCGTGAAATGAGGCGGCATATGCTGCACGACGACGATCGGCGGAATGGGAGGAGTCAGATTCTCAAACACGAATTGAAGTGCGGGCGGCCCCCCCGTCGAGATTCCGATTGCGATGAGTAGTTCGCTATAAGGAGCCGGCGCTGGAGCAGGAACGTCCGCCGATTGTTTGACCTCTTTGCAGACCGGAGGAGCAGAGGTCATACGCTTCAGGCGAAGAGGCGAGAGAGGACGTCCCGATACCGCGCGAATCTTACCGACGAGCTCTGCTTGCAACTGCCGCAGATGATCGGGAGAGATTCCGGTTGGCTTGGAGACGAAATCAACCGCGCCCTGGTTCAAGGCTTCAAGCGTGGTCTTTGCTCCATCCTGCGTCAGACTGCTGACCATGACGATGGGGATCGGCTTGACTTCGAGAATAGCCGGAATCGTTGCGATCCCATCTCGCCCCGGCATGTCGACGTCAAGAGTCACGACATCAGGATTGAGTTCGCGAACTTTCGCGACCGCGTCATTACCGTCGTGGGCGAAGCCGCAAACTTCGACCAACTGACTAGCGGAAATGAGCGATGCCAGACGCTTGCGCATCAGGGCCGAATCGTCGACGATCAAGACTCTGCATCGAGACGGCATCACTACAATCCCTAGAGCGACGTTGAGAGATATTTGGTTGCCCATATCCGCGTCTGCGACCGAAAACGATCCGCATAAAACGAGACTTGACTATTCGACTCTTACTCGACTCCCGCTTTCGCAAGCACTCCGAAGATCCGTTCCTTCTCAAACGGCTTCACGATGAAATCGATGGCGCCGCTCTTGATCGTTTCGACCAACGTTTCCTTTTGGTCAAGCGCGCTCACGACAACAACTTTTGCATGAGGATGATGACTTCGAATGTTTCTGAGGGTCTCAAGCCCCCCCATCTTCGGCATCACCATATCGAGCGTGACGAGATCGGGTTCGTATTTATCATAGAGGGGAAGTGCTTCCTCTCCATTCGTCGCCTCGGCAACGACTTCCCAACCCGCTTCACGCGCCAAGTCCTTGATGACCATGCGCATGAAAAGCGAATCGTCGACAATGAGCAGCCGCTTAGACATGAAACTCTCCCAACGTGCAGAAACGCATATTACAGACGAGCCACTTCCTTGCCTTGTATCTCCACGATAACTTCACCGGACTCGAGATCGAAACTGATCCGTCGTCCTTTATCTCCACCCAGATGTCTACCGATGACGGGAATCCCCATCGACTTGAGCACTTCCTCGACCTTTGCGATATTCAATTCGCCAATCTTCAGTCCCGGAGAAGTTGCCGCGAAAAGGGAAGCTCCGCCGGCAATCTTCGCGCGGATTCGTCCCAGACTTCCCGTGAGTGATTTCAATTCATCCACCATGGCGGGAATGGCTGTATTCGCGAATCGTCCCAACGATCCGTTCTCTTTTCCCGGAGCGCTTTCAGGCAACACCACATGTGCCATGCAACCGATGCGTTGTGAGGAGTCATAGAGGGAAACGCCGATACATGAACCCAAGATCGCACGAAGTCCGCCGGGCGCAGCCATCGACTGAATTTCGCCCATTCGGACTTCAATCATCTTGTTCAATTGCATACTCGTAGGCACGAGCAACTCTCCATCGTTTCTTTCAACGGAAACTTCCGAACTAATTCTCACTTCATGTTCGAAGCTAGCCGCGCGAAGGATTCTGGTTCAGGCAACAGCAGCATATGCCATGACAGTTTCGCTGTGTTTCTCGTCAACTCAGTGACAATGACCAGCACGTCCTCGCTTGCGATCATTTGCTCCATGAGCAGCGACTCGATCATGCAGCTCGCGTAGTCATGCTGAAGTTCAGGCGGCGATGGAACGATCTCATCGTTGCCTGTCCCGGTCGAAATCTGCCGCGACAGTTCATTCAGATAGGCACAACCGAGGATATTCGCCGTCTCTGCCGCCGCGGATTCCTCGATCGCCGTCCATTCCTGGGCCGTTCCCGACGGACGTCCAAGCAATAAATCCGTAAGCGCCAGGCCAGACTCATCGTCAAAGGCGAGAACGAGTTTTCCCTCGATTCCCCCTTCGAGATTAAGCACACACGCCGTGATCAGATCCTCGGGCGGCCCGAGTAGCGACGTAGCCTCATAGGGCTTGCATTGACGAACCTCTTCTGTTTTGAGCACGACATCGCTTCGAAGCCACTTGGACATCGCCTGCGATGCGCTCTCTCCACCCAGCGAAAAGATGGTCGTCAACCTTTCGAGCTGACGGTCACTTAACGTCGTTCCAGCTAACTGTTCCATGGCTACTCCGAAGCACCCACGAAGAAGATACGTTTATGCCGATAGCCGAGCCGACGCTTGCTGCGCGAGCTCAGTCATTGACGCCAAATCGAGAATAAGCGACACACGTCCATCGCCCAGAATACTGGCTCCCGCGAGTCCGCGAACGTGCTCAAAGTTTTCAGCAAGTGACTTGATGACGACGTCCTCTTCCCCGATCAGCGAATCGACCACGACACCGAGGCGACATCCCGCGGACTGAACGATGACGATGGTAAGTTCCTTCGATGATGACCTCTGCTCCTTGTCATCCGTCGACATGGGATGAGGCCCATCCCCCCAGCGGAAGATGTCATCCAGCGTGACGAGCGAGATCACTCGACCACGAACGCGAATCGTCCGAATCCCCTGGATCGTGTAGATTTCCTTGACCGGTATCGCGACGATCTCTTCCACGCATTCGATCGGGAACGCGTAAACTTCATCGTAAATGCGAGACAAAAGGCTTGGAAGAATCGCCAGTGTGAGTGGGAGTCGAATCGTGAAGAGCGTTCCCTGACCAAGCTCTGAATCGACTTCGATCGTTCCGCTGAGTTGTTCGATTTTGCTCCGAACGATATCCAGGCCGACGCCGCGTCCTGAGATATCGGTGATCTCTCTGGCAGTGCTGAATCCGGCGTGCCAGATAAACTGAAGAATCTGCTTGTCCGACATTGCGTCGAGTTCGGTTTGATTCGCCAATCCCTTCTCGAGCGCCTTTTGCCGGATACGATCAGGATCGATTCCACGTCCGTCATCCTTGACTTGCACGACGACGGCATTGCCCCGGTGCATGGCTTCAAGGCGAACGGTGCCGGCACGCGGCTTTCCATCCCGCTCCCGCTGATCGGTCGTTTCGAGTCCATGATCGACCGCGTTTCGCACCAAATGAATGAGCGGGTCGCCCAGTTCATCAATCATCCGTTTATCGAGTTCGGTCTTTTCACCGACGATCTCTAGCTTGACCTCTTTATCGACGACGCGGGCGACGTCGCGGACCACGCGGTGGAATCGTGAGAAAAGAGGACCGATCGGCACCATTCGAGTGTCCATGACACTCTTCTGAATACCGTCCGCAATTCTGGTCAGTTGGTGGATCGCTTCGCCAAGGGCATGAAGTTGTTGGCGACCTTTGTTGATCCGATCCATCTCCTCACGGAGAGAATCGAACCCCTTGGTCAATTGCTCGATCTCGCCGGCCAGGCGATCGAATTCCTCAGCGCCGCGTCCCTCCTCCTTGGCGTGACGCATCTTGGAAGCCAATCCATCGAGCCGATCGCGCATTTCGCGAGTCGCGGAAGCAGCCCCTTTATTCCGGAACATATCTTGGAAGCCGCTGGCAATCTGGGCGAACCTCGCTTTGTTGATCACCAATTCTCCGGCGAGATTCATGAGCTGGTCGAGCCGTTCGATTTCGACACGAAGAGTCTCCGCCACCTTGCTTGATCCATTGGCCTCCGCAGCTGTTTCCTTGGCAGGTCGAGCAGGTGATTTTTCCGCCGC
Organism: bacterium; assembly: GCA_019748235.1. Taxonomy (GTDB): domain Bacteria; phylum Planctomycetota; class Planctomycetia; order Kolteriales; family Kolteriaceae; genus JAIEPU01. The sequence continues at coordinate 23,526 of JAIEPU010000197.1, read as the reverse complement.
TTTTGGTGCAAGCGCGATTGTTTCCGCCACTAATTTGACCGCAGGCGTCTCCATTTGAATGTGTGCGATCGGAACGTCGGCGATCGAAATCTCGCTCGATCCTTCGTGCGATTCAATCGAGACATTCACGACTCCATCGACATCGACCCAGCGTCTGACGATGTCGGCGGACTGGTTGGTCGCGACATCGACGATCAGATGGAGACAAGTCTCTGCTGATTCAAGCTCATTCATCGTCGGATGCGCGAACGTTACTTCGCCCGACGTTTCGATCCGGTGGAGAACGAGCGCGGCTTTCAGCGATGAGTAACTGAGCGACGGATCGAATGAGATCACCAAGCGGTGGCCTGCTATTTCCTCGTTCCAAGCGGGAGCAACGGAGACCGGTGCGTCGTTCATAGGAGTAACGACACTTTCCTCCAACTCCTCCGGCGGATTCACGAGGTTGACGATGCACTCTGTTTGTTGCTGAAGCGCCGTTGGATCCCCCTTGCCGTTTCGCAGTTCCCGGTGAAACTCACGGAGCACGTCCACCGATTCAAAGATGGCATTGATCATTCGCTCATCAAGTGAGCGACTGCCGGAACGGATTTGATCGAAATATGTTTCTATTTGATGGGTCAATTCCTTGACCTCGTGAAGTCCCATTGCCGCCGAAGCGCCTTTCAAGCGGTGGGACATGCGGAAAACTTCCGCCAACGATTCCGTATCGGATGGATTTTCTTCGAACTTCAGAAGCGCCTGATTGAGTCCTTCAATCTCCTCATCCGCTTCATCGAGATAGAGAGGAAGGTATTTGCTTACGTCAAAGATATCTTCACCACCGACAGGTAAAGCATCGGGATTCAGCATCGCCGTCGCGGGGTCGTCCTCATCTTCGAATTCGAATGGCGGGCTCACTTCGATCGAGACTTCAACGGACGACTCCTCGAAGAACGACTCGTTTGTATCAGAGGAGAAATCCGCCTCACTCTCATTCATCTTGGAATCGAGGTCAGCTTCCTCCTGTATCGCCGGAATCGGTTCTTCCCGATCGGCAACGGCCGGGACGATTTCCACGGGGGTGGCTCCCATCGCGCCTGCCAGCTCACCATCAAGCCATGTAAAGAATGCGTGATCCTCGCTCGTGATCTCGAAATCCTGCTCTTCACGAAGGCGAGTCATCATTGATTCAAGTCGATCGACGCACCGGAAAAGAACGTCGACCAACGGACGTCTGAGATCAAGTTGGCCGGAGCGATTCGCGTCGAGTACATTTTCGAGCCGGTGAGTGAGCTCGATGACATTGGAGAGTCCCAGCATGGCCGAGGCTCCCTTAAGACTGTGTGCCGCCCGAAAAATTTCGTTGATGAGTTCCAGATTATTCGAAGCGGTGATCGCATCATGCTTCCCGTCACGAAGCATTTCCTCGACGTGAAGGAGGCGCTGATTCATCGTGGCGAGAAGTTGGGTCCCTTCATCGAGAAAATCGGACACCAGCTCGCCGAACATCTCGCCGTCGAAATCGGGTCCAGACATAACTCTCTCACTTTTCATCGGCCGATTAGGCCGAGATAGCTTTTCGGGCGAATCCGGAACGGCAGACCACTCTGCATTCGTTCGTTATCACTGTTTGCGAGTAACTCGACTTACTTCTTGAAACCCCTGAGAACAGGGGCCGCGACAGGACGTGCCGCCTGAGCCGCGATCGGTTTTCGATAAAGCCAGGGTTGTAACCTTTCGAGGCCGTTCAGCATCTTGAAAATACCCTCTGAAGGACCCACCACCAGATATCCGCCTGGTTTAAGTGCCGACAGAAGATGTCCAACGACCACAGAGCGAGAACCGTCATCAAAGTAGATGAGCACGTTCTTGATGAAGATACAGTCGTAAGGACCACCCTTGGGCTTCAACAAAAGGTTGTGCGATTGAAGCGTCACTGTGTTCTTAACGTCACTTTTCACCGCCCAGGGACGGCTGTCATCCTTCGAGTTATCGAAGTACCGCCTCTTCTCCGCTTCCGTGACGAGTTGTAAGGATCGATCGTTGTAAATCCCTTGTCGTCCGGTCGCGAGAACGGCACTACTCAAGTCCGTCCCGATGATCCGAATTCGCCAATCCTTCTGCAAACTCAGTCCATCGAGAAGCGACATCGCGATCGAGTACGGCTCTTCGCCGGTCGAACAAGCCGCTGACCAAACATCAAGCGACTTGTTCCGTTTTCCATTTTTCGCCTCTTCCGCGATCTCAGGCGCGAACTTGGATTTGAGCCAGTCGTACTGGTATCGATCGCGAAAAAAGTACGTCTCGTTCGTGGTGATCTCATCGAGAAAGGAAGGGAGCTCATCCCTGCCCGCAGGGGACATGAGGAATGAATAGTATTCCCCGAAGTCGCCCCGATTCGTTGCCTTGAGCCGTCGACGTATTCGATTGCTGACGAGCAGCCGCTTGTGGTCTCCTAAGCGGATGCCGGCCGTCGCATAGATGTAGTCGCGGAACTTGGCGAATTCCGTGAGGCTGAGCTCTTCCGTTAACATTGATGAGAACTTTCCTTTTTACACCGTGAACCGTGACACGAGATCGCGAAGGCTGGCCGCCTGAGCGCCAAGCTCCTCGGCGCTGGCCGCCAATTCCTCGGAAGCAGTGGCGTTTCCTTCGGTCGTACGGCCGACATTCTGAATGGCGGCAGCCACTTCGGAAGCGGTCGTTGCCTGCGACTCGGTCGCGTGAGCGATTTGGGAAATACCTTCTGCCGTTTCCTCAACCCCCTCGACAATCGCGCGGAGCGACTGGCCGGCCGCGTTAGAAAGTTGTGATCCCTCACCCACTCGAAGTGTGGACTCCTTGATGAGACCCGTGATTTCCTTGGCCGCTTCGCTCGAACGTTCGGCCAACTTGCGAACCTCGTCGGCCACGACGGCGAATCCAAGACCATGCTCACCGGCTCGAGCCGCTTCGATGGCTGCGTTCAAAGCGAGCAAGTTGGTTTGGCTGGCAATTTCGCTGATGACCTGAATGATGTCGCTGATCTGTTCGCTCGACTTCTTGATCAAGCCCATTGCCTCGATCGCCTTTTGAACCGCTTCGCCCCCCTCGCGAGCACGCTGAGACGTTTCGCGAGCAAGCTTGTCGGCACGTCCGGCACTTTCGGTGATCTCCTTGATCGAGCGATTGAGCATATCGACCGATGCCGTCATTTCTTCGACGTTGGCTGACTGCGTCTGAGCACCTTCGCTGAGATTCGAAGAGCTCTCGCTGACAACCTGGGCGCCCTCGGCGAACTGATCGGCACTTTGTACGACTTGTTCAATGATCGCACGAAGGTCGGTCATCATTCGGCCAAGACCGCCGGCGAGAACACCGACTGCGTCCGTCCCCGTCACCGTGACCTGTGCTGTCAGGTCACCGTTAGCAGCACGTTCAACAACCTTCAGCAGATCGTCAACCTTTTGCTTGAGCTCCTCCTGCTTCTTGAGCTCTTCCTGTTGCATTCGCTGCACTTCAAGACGGACCTTAACCGCCTCGGTGATGTCGCTTGCGTATTTGACGACGCGAGAGACCTTACCATCAACGCCGAGGATGGGGAGGTAAGAAGCCTGAATCCAGATCTCCTTTCCACCCTTTCCGATTCGCTTGAATTCACCTGCCTGATACTCGTTCCGGTTGATCTTTTCCCAAAACTCGCGGTATTCGCTCGAGCGGACGTAGGACTCCTCGCAGAACATGCGGTGGTGCTTTCCTTGAATCTCTTCAAGCCGATAGCCCAGGGCATTGAGGAAGTTCTCATTCGCAGTGACGATCGTTCCATCAGGCTGGAAGTGAATGACCGCTTGGGTGCGGCTGACCGCGTCGATTTCCGCTTGCTGGTCTTTGACGATTGCTTCCGTTCTCTTCCGCTCGGTGATCACTTCCCAGGTGACCATCGGCCCGATGTATTTCCCCTCGTTGTCGTAGGTCGGGCTGACGAGCAGTTCGAGAACGTTTTGGCCGACCTTGATTTCCGCCTGATGAGGAAGATTCTTCGGGTTCGAAAGGATCTTCCGCTGATGGGCGGGGTTGGCGTGGAAGATATCGACCGACTTGCCGAGAATCTCGGAAACGCGAACAGGGAGATCCGCTTCGATTTCGGTGAGCGTTTCCTTGCTCTTTGGGTTGATGTAAATGATCTCGAGGTCCGTGTTCGCCATCATGATGTTGACGGGCGCATTCTCCGCGATTCCACGCAGACGAATGAATTCATCCTTGTCGGCATTGCTTACGGATTGGTCGTTGAATGTGACGGCAAGCCCGAGGGGGGTCCCTTGAGAGCTGACGATCGAAGAGATTGTCACATCGAAAAGGCACCCATTGACGTTGATTTCCGCAGACAATGGAAGATGACGAGTATCTTTAATCTTCGAACGAAGTTCCTTTGCCGATGATCCGAAGAATGTCTCGACCGGGCTTCCGATGAGATCTTCGGCATTGAAGCCAAGTTCATCTTCGAGCCGGTTGATCGTTTCGCTTGCCTTCGCATTTAGAAATGCAATCTTGCGATCCGGGTTCGTGACGATGATGTTGGTATCGACTGCTTCAACGATGCTCGCCCACCGCTCGGCTTGTTGAGCAATGACAGCGGGTTCGTCAAGAAGTTCGTTTTCCTGGTTCTCACTACGTGTGCGAATGTTTGACATGACGGGTCCTCTTCGGTGATTCGAGCGAAATTGATTCAGACGTTTGAAAAATGAGCGAGTCAAAGGGCACTAAGCGTTTTGTTCCTGGCGATCCGGGACGGAGCCCCGTAAGAGCTTGTCGATCTCGAGAAGAATCAGCATGCGATGCTCGACCTTCGCAAGACCGGCGATGTGCTCGTTGCCGGCGGCCGACACCGTGGGAGGCGTCGGTTCAATTTGATTTCGGTTAATTCGAATGACTTGAGTAACGGCATCGACAACCACACCGATCGTCTTCTCCCCCACATTGACCACGACGATCCGCGTCTGGTCAGTCCGCTCGGACGAAGGAAGATTAAATCGTTTGCGCAGATCGATGATCGGGATGACCGAGCCCCGCAGGTTGATGAGACCTTCGATGAAATGCGGCACTTGAGGAATACGAGTGATCTCTCCAGGAAGGATTATTTCCTGGATTTTCGTGATCTCGATACCGTACTCTTCGCCGGCCAAATGAAAGCCGACGACTTGCTGAGATGCCGCTTCTTCGGAACGTGCCGACGTTCCGACACGATGGGGTGTGATAGCCGCGCCCACGGAATTCTCCAGGTTATGTAGACGTTTAGAGTACACCGCGCAGCCGAGGAACCTCTACTCGCCAAGAATGTGCTCGAGCGATGACAACCTTCGGCAGAGGCGGGCCGATGATCAGTTCCCATTAACGATGAAGTTCTCACGATTCCGCTCCGCGGTACGAACGAGAGGAATCGCATGTCCCCCGACAAACACACAGAATTTATCTGAGTGCCTCCCGAGTTCAGAAAGCCTAGGTCGGCAGACAATGAATTGAGGAGGAAAACACCTACTATTAGTTTGGGAACAGGGCTGATCAGAAGGATTGGCGCGGTTGTAACGATGAGAAAGTGTCTGCAGTTCCAAAAACGCGAGCTACGGTTCCAAAGAGACCTCTCCAAGACGACTCCGCCCCATCAATTCTCAACCGGCGGAAGCGACATCTCAGAGAAGTCCCATTCGTAACATGGTTCGATCGCATCTCCAGACTCCATTGCCCGATGGTGAGGATGCATAATGAAATTCATGCTTGTTGACGACTCGAGCACAATGCGCAAGATCCAACGCAGGACACTGGAACGCCTTGGATTTGGTGAAATCATCGAGGCGGAAGATGGCGAGGAAGCCCTCCGACTTCTTCCCGATGCCAATCCCGATATTCTGATCACCGATTGGAACATGCCGAATATCAACGGACTCGAATTGGTGAAGCAAATTCGACAAACCGACCAGAAACTGCCTATCATCATGGTAACGACGGAGGCAGAGAAGAATCGCGTGATCGAAGCTATCAAGGCCGGGATCAGCGATTACTTGATCAAGCCGTTCACGAGCGAGGCTCTCGCCAGCAAGATTCGTCGAGTCGCGAACCTCGCGCATGAACCGGCTGGAGTCTAAGCTCACACGAATCAGCAATTCTGCCATACGTCGACGACTTCGCCAGAATGTATCAGGACAAGCGAGTGCTTGGCGTCGAACGCCGGAATTGTCGCCTTCGTGAGAAGCCATGAAGATCGTTGAATATCCTCATCCTGCCCTCTTGGCAGCCACTATACCGGTTCGCCAAGTCGATAAGGCTCTACGGCTGCAAGTCGGCCAAATGTTTGAGCTGATGTACGAAGCCGGCGGAATTGGTTTGGCCGCCAATCAAGTCGCTCTTCCTTACCGATTCGTGATCATGAATATCGATACCGAGAAGCACGATCCGAAGAAGGAAGAGATCTTCATCAACCCGGTTATCGTTTCGCAGAAGGGATCGATTGAGGACGAGGAAGGATGCCTTAGCTTCCCGGGTCTTTATGCGAAAGTTCGTCGCGCCAAGGAAGTGACGGTGGAAGCCTATAATCTTCAGGGTGAAATGCTTCGAATCAATGCCACCGGTCTGGCGTCCCGAGCTTGGCAGCATGAAATCGATCACCTGGATGGAAAAGTATTTGTCGATCGTTTCTCGACGATTTCAAAGCTCGCTCACCGTGGCGACATCAAAGAATTCGAGCGACGCTTTCGACTCGCGCAAAAAGAAGGAAGGCTACCTGCCGACGTGGACATCGAAAAGACGTTGAGTAATCTGCGACAGATTGCTGAAGGTTAGCTACTGACGGCGCGATTGATTCACCGTTGTCAAATAGGAGTATGGTGCGACATGGACGTTGTCGTGATGGGGAACGGACCGTTTGCTGCTCCGATGCTTCGAGCCATCGCCGAGAGTGGTCACTCGGTGAAGTTAGTGGTAACTCGACCGGATCGTCCCCAAGGCAAAAAGCTCGAGATCATCCCCGGCCCCGTCGCCTCCCTCGCCCGCGAATTGCATCTGCCCCTCGAACAACCGGAAAGTGTCAACGACCCTGCTTACATCGCCCGGCTCTCAGAGATAAAAGCCGATCTTTTGGTAGTGGCCGACTTCGGGCAAATTCTCAACAACGCTGCGCTTGCCACGACGAAACTTGGCGGGATCAATGTTCATGCGTCGCTCCTTCCGAAATACCGTGGAGCGGCTCCTGTCGCTTGGGCGATCTATCATGGCGAAGCAACGACAGGAATTTCCATTATTCGAATGACTCCCGAGCTCGACGGGGGCGGAGTTCTCTTGCAACGCGAGCTTTCCATCGAGCCAGAGGAAACGGCCGGTGAACTCGAAAAGCGACTTTCAATTGTAGGGGCCGAACTCGCCGTCGAAGCGATTGATCAATTGTCGTCGGGACGATTGGAAGTGATTGTGCAAGACCGATCGCTCGTCACGAAGGCTCCTCGTCTTCGCAAGGAAGATGGTCTGATCGATTGGAAGCGAACCGCGACGGCGATCTGTCATCAGATTCGAGCCATGCAGCCATGGCCGATTGCTTACTTCGATTGGCGAAAACCCAATGGAGAGACGCTTAGAATTCAGGTCACTAAAGCGGGCGTCGAGACATCGCCTTCCATCTCTCCCCCCGGAACGATCGTTGAAGCGAAATCAGGGAAGCTGATCGTGGCATCGTCGGACTGCGGCGTATCGATCCAACGTTTGAAACCCGCGGGAAAGAAAGAGATGGATGCCGCCACGTTCCTGAATGGATACCGAATTCAGGCGGGCGACACATTCGCTTCGTCGCAGTGATCGATTCCCTCAATGCGCGTTGGGGAGCACAACAAAAAAAGCCGTGGAGAGCAACTCCACGGCTTTCATTTTTGTTTCGATAAACACTAGGCGGAACGTCGTGACGAGCGGATGAAGAGAACTCCACACGCAGCCAATGACATCATGACGATCGAGGGAGCTTCCGGAACCACGGTGAAGGTGATTCCCTGGACGTCCTTCTTCGCGATGAAGGCACTTGTACCCAACTGACTGGTCGTCACGAGGGTGTTGTCGAAGGTGACGCTGATCAACGTCGCACCGTTGATGAACGGAACATTGTTGTCGATAAGGGCCTGAGTGAGATCAAAATCGAAAACGCCATTCCAAGCCGAGTTGTAGAACGGACCGCCGCCGCCATCAGTCGCCAAATCATAAGTACCGCCCGACGGAGAGAACACCAAACCACCCGTCACATTGACCGGAGTGATGGAAACGCCATCCACCGCAAGAATGTTGATGAAGACGTTCGTTCTGATAGAAGCGGTCGTTCCCGCGCCGCCGAAACCGGCCAACGTCACATCACCCTGCTCCTGGAGGCGGAGAATGTCGAGCACTGAACCCGACAAAGCAGCGAGCTTAAATGACAGGGTACCGTCAGTAATGTCGACGCCACCTGCACCCGTCGAAAAGCTGTTGAATGAAACGGGATCGAAATCGATCGTATTACCCGCAACATCAGGAGTTCCAAAAAGAGGAACAGGATCGGTTCCTGAGCTCTCCTGCACACCGATGAATTTGACCGATGTTCCCGTGTAGTCGCCGTAATTGATGATGGCGGCAGAAGCTCCGCTGGTGATCGCCAGCAGGCCGGAAAAACAAATAGCACGAGCGAATGTGTGCAAAGTCATGGTGAGCGAACCTCCTCAGGGGTAACACCGAAGCTCTATGGCATGGACAAACTGCTTGTGAAAACCGAAGCTGTAACGTTTGGGGGAGAACACCAATTCGCAGGTGGTTCAGCGGTTAAAACTGAAGCAGATCCCTGTCCGACATTTCAAAAGTTAACGATCCTGCTTTGGGAATTCAAACAAAATCTTTACGAGACGGAAGAATTTTTGTTGCGGCTGAAGTCTGGATTGCTCTCTCAGACTGAGAAGGCTCGTCGTCTTCGTTCGTGCTTCCGGGTTATCTTCTCAACTCGATTCGAATGACACTCGCCAAGAATAAACTCGCCGAACCCCGTTCACTTTGACTAGCCGTTGCCTTCGATCATAACGAATGTCGATTCGCAAATTCACTTTCCAATGACATAGGGGTGACACTCTCGAAAAGTAGAAATAAGTAGATCCTTTTGTTGCCATCGGATTGAAACGCAACCTGATAGATTCGTCTCGAACACTTTCGCACCCGCTCGCCGATAGACATCCAACGACCCCGCGCGCCGTGCCTCGCGTCCCTGGCTGCTGATCACCCCTTTGGGCCTCAACCTTTCCGCAAGTTGAGACGTGTTGCTCGCAGACGCTCCATGATGCGGAGCGATCAGCACATCTGTCCCTTCAAGCGACCCTCCGAGTAAGCTCACTAGTCCGTCTCCTTCCACATCGCCGGTGGAAAGAATGGATCGCCCCTCATTCTCAATTCGAATCACAAGGCTCGCTGCGTTGTCCGTGCCGCCATCAAACGTAGCGGGAGGGTGAAGCACTCGAAGAGTCACGCGGTCCCAGGAGACCTCATCCCCTCGCCAAAGAAACTTGACGAGAATTTGTCGTCGCCTGAGTTCATTGAGGATTAGCGCAACGCTTGGTTCGGTGTTCCGGGCGAAACTGGGTGGAAGAAAAACCTCTTGAATCGGAAATCGTCGAGCTAACTCAACGACTCCATTGAAGTGATCGATATCCGCATGAGAGAGGATGATCGCATCGATCTTGGCGACTCGTTTGTTCCAAAGAAACGGAGCGATCACACGCGAAGTCACTTTCGGCCCCGTAATGCTTCCCGCATCGAACAAAACACAACGGCCATCCGGAGTCCGAAGCACCCCCGCATTTCCATGTCCTACCGCGAGTTGATCGTATTCCGCCTGATCGGGATGACTTGTCCATAGTTCCGCAACGATTCCCGTCGTCAAGCAAGTGGCAAGAAATAGGAGATGCGCCCTCCGGAGAGGCCACACGCTCGGCCAGAGCCAGGGCAATATCAACAGCACATACCAACATGTGACCCACCATGCCGGGGGCCCCGCCACATAAACGCTCAGCGCTTCCCACGATGCCGTCCATCGACTGACCTCGCTGGTGAGCCATAACAGTCGATCGAGGCTCCACGCCAACATCGATCCCACGAATGGGAACCAAAAGAAACCGAAGAACGCCACCGCGATGTAAAGCGTGAAGGTCGTGAGGGGAATGAGAATCACAGATCCTAAAACCGAAATCGGTGCGAAGAGGTGAAACTGCTGCGCCACCAGCGGTGCCGTAACGACCCACAGAATGAAGGAACTGATAACGAGATTCGCTGTCGTCCGAATCAGCCATTCGATCCATGGCGGCGATTGAAGAGAATCTCGTGGTCTAATCCACACCAAGGGGATGATTGCCAAAATCACGAAGGCGCACAAAAAGGAAAGCTGAGGTCCTGGTCGAAACAAATCGGAAGGATCGGCAATCAGTACGATGAGCGCCGATGCCGCCAAAGAATTGACCGGTTCCGTCGATCGGACGAGTAAATACTCACCGAAGAAGATTGCCGCCAATACACCCGCGCGAACCGCTGGTGGATTCGCCCCCGTCAGAAACGTGTAGGCGAAAATGACTAGTATCGTCGAACCCGCTTGCCATCGCAGCGGTAAGCCGGTCATGCCGAATAGCCGCCAGGCGAGCATGGCCATGAGGCCAACATGTAACCCGCTCACAACGAGAACATGAATCGTCCCGCTTTCGAGAAACGGCAGCAGTTCATCCGGCGGGAGCGAGGATCGAATCCCTAATACAAGCGAATCCGCAAGCCGAGCAGATGATTCTGAAAGATGCGAACTAAGCAAGGACGAGGCGAAATTCCTCGCCTTCTCGCGCCAAGTATCGAATGAAGTCCACGAACCACTCCCAATGACGGTCACCGCTTCGGGCGTTTCAACAAAAATGCAAGTGAGGATTCGCTTCGATTCTAAAAAGGCCCGATAGTCGAATTCACCCGGATTCATCGGCCCGTTCGGCACTGACAGCCAGCCGACAAGTTCGACTTCATCTCCACTTTCACGGCGCGGCAATTCACCGCGAACGAATACCGCCGCCCGTCCACTTGCGGATTGCCAAGTGCGGTTATTCTCGATGGCATTCACTACCACAACGAATTGTGTGTGACTATCAGTTGTCGATGACAACATCCTTTCAGTGGGACTAGGGGTGACGACGACCACTTCCCCTTCCACAATTCCACGAACACGACAAAGCCGTTGTTCGGAGGAGGAAAATGCCCTTAGATCGTCCGATGCGAAAAGCTGAGTGCGATCGTAATGCCATGCGCCACCAGCGGCCAACGTAGCCCATAGGAGGAGCACCGTACCCTCCTGGGCGGGTTGACGGAACCAGTAAAGAAAAAGGATGGCGCCGAGGAGGATGACCCACACCAAAAGCGATAGCGGAAGCAGCGAATCAGCGACGATCCCCGTCGCGAAGGCGCAAGCGACAAGTGCTAATGGACGGGGCGGTCGGACCGTCATTCTGGTGACTCGCGAACATTCATATCCGTGACGCAATAAGGCACAAAGCTAACTATTGAGCTCCATTGCCTCTTCCCAATGTGCCATCAGTTGCTCGAGTTTGCTTTTCAATTCTTCCTGCTGCTTCGTTACCGAGGCAAGCTTTCGCCCATCAGTGTAGATGGCCGGATCCTGAAGCGACTGCACCAGCAATTCGATCTCAGCCTCGTGCGTCGCGATGTCCGCCTCGATATCGGCGGCCTTGCGATAAGGAAACTTTCTCTTTCGCTTGGGAGCCGCGACGGCCGATTTCGGCTTGTTCGACTCCGCGTTCTTTGCTGCCAGAGCAGCCTCTTCCGCCTCCTTGAGCTCGACATAGCGTGCATAATTGCCAGGAATCAAGCGGACTTGCTTGTTATCGACGACATAGAGCCGCTCGCAAACGCCGTTCAAAAACGATCGGTCGTGGCTCACGACGATCACCGTGCCGTCATAATCTTTGAGAGCATCCTCGAGGGCCTGCACCGCCCAAAGATCGAGATGGTTCGTCGGCTCGTCGAGCACCAGCAGGTTGACATCGTGCGAGCAGAGCCGCGCGAGCGCGACCCGCGTACGCTGACCTCCGCTGAGCGTCCGAATGCGGTTCTCACATAAGTCGGCACCGATGCCGAATCGGGCAAGCAATCCGCGAAAGGTCTGTTCCGGCTCCGTCGGCTTCCACGAAGGACGCACCGCCTCGAGACAATTCTCTTCTGGATTGAGATCGTCAATCTCTTGACGCAGATATCCGACCTGCACGTTATGGCCGAGCTTCGCGGAGCCCGAGGTCGGCGGTTCTTCACCAAGAAGAATGCGAAGAAGCGTCGTCTTCCCCGCGCCGTTGGGACCGATGATACCGACGCGCTGGCCCCGCTCGATCTCGATGTTCGCCTTTTCGAAAAGGATCTCACTAAATCCTTTCGACAGATCTTTTGTCTGCACGACGATGTCACCCGAGCGTGCCGCTTCGCCAAAGAAGATCGCGGGAGCATCGAGATCGCGAATCCTCTCGACATCGTTTCCCGAGAGTCGCTCGATCATTTTCTCGCGCGACTTGGCTTGCTTCGAAAGTTGGCCTGCCTTGTTCTTTCGAACGAACTCCTCGAGGCGGGCGATCTCTTCTTCCTGCTTTGTCGCCTGCCGCTCCGCGACCTTTTGTCGTTCGGCACGAAGCTCGGCGTATTGCGAGTAATTGCCGGGATAAACACTCAGCTTGCCGGCTTGCAGTTCGAAGATCTTGTTGACGGTATTGTCGAGGAACATCCGGTCGTGGCTCACTACCACGACGGCAATCTGCTGACGAACGAGGTACTCTTCCAGCCATTGCGTCGTGGCGATGTCGAGATGGTTGGTCGGCTCGTCGAGGAGCATCAAATCCGGTGATTGAAGGAGAAGCTGCGCGAGTAAGACTCGGCTTTGCTGCCCCCCGCTCAGCGTCGCCACATCTCGGTCGAACTGGTCCCTCGTGAATCCGAGGCCGAGCAAGACTTCCTCGATCCGGTGATCGAAATCATATCCGCCATGCTGACGAAGGAGTTCCTGGCGGTTGTCGTAGACCTGCGCCGCCCGCTTTCGCTCCTCAGGGGTCGGCGCCGAGCCCATTCGCTCCCCCGCCTCGACCATCTCAGCGTACCAATCCTCGAGATGCTTCATCGCCTGACGGGCTTCCTGCCCAAGCGTCTTTCCTGGCGGCAGGTCACGGAATTGCCGAAGGTAAGCGACTTGAACCGAGGGCTGAAAGATGACCCGCCCCGTATCCGGCTGATCCGTTCCCGCCATCAGGCGCAGCATCGTGGTTTTCCCCGCTCCATTGGGGCCAACCAGACCGATTCGATCTCCGAGTTCCACCTGACAAGAGAGGTCGTCGAAAATCGTCTCGGTCGCGTAGTGTCGAGAAACATGGTCCAAACGGCAAACGATCATGGAGGTGTTGTATGTTTGAACATGCAGGTCGTCCCCGAGCAGTTCCCTTTGGCCGCCATGAGTTTAGCTGGATCGAGTACCTATCGGTCGATTACGAGCCATCGACTCGCGAGCACGAGTTATCAATGGAAGCATCCAGTTCAGTGATACTGGCCCGATTGGGGACGCTGAATATGAGGCCGAGGCTAGACATGGCTGACGTCAATGATCTTCCAGGTGAAGAGACCATTCGCACGATTGAGGCGAGGATTCACCCCTAAAAAATGTCCGTGACCGATCTGACCGACACGCCAGGCATCGGGGAGAGGAAGATCATTCAGCGAGAAAACTCGCTTACCATTCTGGAAGAGGGAAGAGTCTTTGTTGGTCCCTCGAAATTCTACCTCACCCCCCGAGACGCTGATGCCACCTACTGACTCCGCCCAAGTATCGTTAAACAGACCGTCAATTAGCTTTAAATTCAGCACGACTTCTGACGATTTCTTTGGTCGGATTTCGAGTTCACAACGGGTTACGAACATCTCAGCACTCCAACTCGCGAGCGTTGCAAGAGATGAAATCCTATCTGGCAAGAGTTGGCCCATTCAACTTCAAAAACCGCAGAAAAGACTGCGTTTTTGATAGATCGAATGGATTACGCCGCGGTTCGGCTCCGAAGGGCGTTGGGGGCGGGAGGACTGCCGATGGGCCGGCCCTGTCGATCGACTCGGCCGTGAACGCGCGCGGGATTGCCGTATGCGAGTGCGAACGCCGGGATCGATCGGGTGACGACCGCGCCGGCACCGATCATCGCGTAGGCTCCGATTTCGATGCCGGGAAGAATGATGGCCCCTGCCCCGATGCTTGCCCCTCGGCGGATGACGGTGCGGGGATGTTCACTCAGATGCGCGCCGCTGCGCGGATAAGGATCGTTGCACATGCTGACGTTGGGGCCGATGAAAACGTCGTCTTCGATGACATTGCCGTTCCAGAGATGCACGCCGCACTTAAGCGTCACCCGGTTGCCGACAATCGCGCCTGCTTCAATGAAGGTGTGATCACAGATGTTACAGTCTTCACCCACCACCGCTCCGTCGGCGATATGTGCGAAAGCCCAGACTCTCGTTCCCGATCCGACTTCCATTGATTCGACGAGGGCAGCCGGGTGAACCGCGATCGGCCGGTCCATTCCGCCGCGAGAGAGTAATTCGGGATCGTTGATAAACATGATGCAGACTCCTTCCGCTCCCCCTCGTTGGCTGTATCGCGCGAGGGGATTCCATTCATCGAGGAGGGAACCTAACCCTTTACTCTGTTTGGATCAAGAGAGCCCCAAGATGAAGTTTTTTGGAGGCTTGGACTTGTCCGACCCAGTTTGCCACTCCCATTAACTTGTCTGATGGTTGGCCCAAGCAACTCGATTGCCTGGGTGCCAAAGGCACGGGAGGGCGAGAAGGCTTTCCCTGCTCCCCTCTTGTCGCTACGCAACCCTGGCAAGAAGTTGCCTGGGCCACCCGATACCGCCTTATGGAACAGCTCCAGCCGGTTGCTGGACCAATTTGTAATTACTGCAGAGCCGTCGCTTGGAAGATCAAGCATTCGATTGCTATAACATGTTGGAATAAAGAATCTTGGGGAGTGGACGAGAGACGTTGAATCGACGCCAATGGATGCTGGCGGCAGCGGCAAGCACGGCGGGTCTGGGTGCTGCTGTCTGGTCGATCACACGGGCGGGGGCCGCCCCCGCAGCGGGGTATAAGATTGTTGCCGTCTACCCGCATGATCCGACCGCGTACACTCAAGGGCTGACTTACGTCGACGGCAAGCTCTACGAGAGCACAGGGCATTACGGCCAGTCCACTCTTCGCCAAGTCGAGCTCGATACCGGCAAAATCATTCGTGAGCAAAAGCTCAAATCGGACTACTTTGCCGAGGGGCTCACGAACTGGAAAGAGACGCTCGTCCAGCTCACCTGGAAGAATGGCGTCGGCTTCATTTATGAGCGGGACACCTTCAAATTCATCAAGTCGTTTCCGATCGCTGGCGAAGGATGGGGACTGACCCACGACGGCAAGGTGTGGTACTTAAGTGACGGCTCCTCGACGATCCGCGTCCTTGATCCATCGAATCAACGGGTCATCAGCACTCTCAAAGTGCGAGACCACGGCCAAGGGGTGCCGAGACTCAACGAGCTCGAGTTCATCAACGGCGAGATCTACGCGAACGTCTGGCAGTCGGATCGAGTCGTTCGTATCTCACCCAGGACGGGAGACGTTCTCGGCTGGGTCGATTTGACGGGGCTTCTTCCCGGACGGCAGCCAGGACAAACAAGTACGACGGAAAGCGGTGTCGACGTGCTGAACGGCATCGCGTACGACGACGCGGCCAAACGGTTGTTCGTGACCGGAAAGAATTGGCCGAAACTGTTTGAGATCAAGATCACAGTCTGACGTGAAATCAAACAAGCGACTCGAACAACCCGAGGTTTCGATCGCGACGCAAATCAATCATTGGGCGACTGGAAGGTTAAAGGAACCATCATGACCGAACTGAACCGCTACAGCTCGAGAATCACCCAGCCTAAGTATCAGGGCGTTTCTCAAGCGATGCTCTATGCGACCGGCCTCAAAGAAGAGGACATGAACAAGCCGCAAGTCGGCATCGCCAGCATGTGGTGGGAAGGCAACCCCTGCAACATGCACCTGCTCGAACTCGGTGCAAAGGTCAAGAAGGGGGTCGAGTCGGTCGGCATGGTCGGCCTTCGCTTCAACACCATCGGCGTCAGCGATGGTATCTCGATGGGTACCGACGGCATGTCCTACTCACTCCAGTCGCGCGACTTGATTGCCGACTCGATCGAGACCGTGATGAGCGCTCAGTGGTACGACGGCCTCATCTGTATTCCGGGTTGCGATAAGAACATGCCCGGCTGTCTGATCGCGGCGGGCCGACTCAATCGCCCCGCGATCATGGTCTATGGCGGCACGATCAAGGCTGGCTGCTATAAGGAACAGCCCCTCGACATCGTCTCGGCCGTCGAGTCGTACGGTGCGTTCATCTCGGGCCGCATCGACGAAAAGGATCGCCAAGCGATCGTCCGAAATAGCTGCCCCGGCGCGGGGGCGTGCGGCGGCATGTATACGGCCAACACCATGTCGTCGGTCATGGAATCGATCGGCATGGCCCTTCCCTACAACGCATCGATTCCCGCCGTCAGCCCAGAAAAGGATGACGATTGCTTCCGCGCAGGGGAAGCCATCAAGCTACTGCTCGAGAAAGACATCAAGCCGCGCGACATCATGACCAGGGCGGCCTTTGAAAACGCCATCACCACCATGATTGCGATTGGCGGCTCGACGAATGGTGTGCTTCACCTGCTTGCCGTCGCCCGTGCCGTCGGTCTTGATCTGACCATCGATGACTTCAAGAAGATCTCGGATCGCACGCCGCTTCTTTGCGATCTTCGCCCCAGCGGCAAGTATGTGATGGAAGACCTGCACGCCATCGGCGGCATCCCCGGCGTCATGCGTTACCTGCTTCAGAAGGGTTACATCAACGGCGACTGCCTTACCGTCACGGGTAAGACGATCGGCCAAAACATCGAGAACCTCCCCGACCTGAAGGCAGGACAGGACATCGTTCAACCGGTAGAAAAGCCGATCAAGAAGACCGGCCACATTCGGATCCTTCGGGGCAACCTGACCCCGACCGGCGCCGTCGCCAAAATCACGGGCAAAGAGGGTCTCTCCTTCTCCGGACCGGCCAAGGTTTATGATTGCGAAGAAGATATGCTTCGCGCGGTCGAGCAAAAGAAAATCGTGAAGGGTGACGTGATCATCATCCGTTACGAAGGGCCGAAGGGTGGCCCCGGCATGCCGGAAATGCTCAATCCGACTGCCGCCATCATGGGAATCGGGCTCGGCAAAGATGTCGCGTTTATCACCGACGGCCGTTTTTCCGGCGGATCGCACGGCTTCATCATCGGCCACGTCACCCCCGAAGCGCAAGAAGGTGGCCCGATCGCCCTCGTCAAGGATGGTGACATCGTCACGATCGATGCCGAAACGGATCAGCTCAACGTTGATCTCTCAGACGAAGAGCTCGCCAAGCGTAAAGCCGCCTGGAAGATGCCTCCCTACAAGTTCAATCGCGGCACGCTCTACAAGTACATCAAGAATGTGAAGAGCGCCTCCGAAGGCTGCGTGACGGACGAGTAATCGTTCGCCGTTCTCTACTTGAACAACACAAACCCGCGTTTCGTAATGGAGACGCGGGTTTGTGTATTTAAACAATGCGATTGAATTGACGAAACTGAACGTCATTAACAACAATCGTAGGAGAGTCGACTGCTGTTTTTTTCATTACCGCCGGAACATCGAAGTGCGCCCTTATATCCAATGCAGAAACATGAATAACGTACTGTTGAGTTCTTATATTCTCATTCAGTTGGCGGCGGGGTGTATCTTCGATCCACTAAACTCTCGCGAACTTAAACACAGGAAGCAGTCATGATCAGTCCGAACTACTCCGATTCGGGCAATCCCATCGCGGTTGGTGATAAAGTTTTGATCGATGATCTGCACTCCGGGACGGTGGTCGAAATCTTTGCGCCCGGAACAGAAGACGCGAAAGCTTATTCCTGTTTCGAAACCGGTGGATTGCTACTCAAGTTGGATAGGTATGGGTTAGCACTCGAGCGGTTCGGCAATTCAAGCGATGTGACAAAGATCATTGATGAGTAATGGCTAACCGTTTATTCGCGGAATAGTTGTTTTCGATAATCGCGGCCACCTCGTTCATCGCAACTCAAGGGGTGCACCGTCATACAACTTCGCCATTCGCTGACCACTTGATCATCAATCAACACGTTCGGCTTTGGCAGGTATCCAGCAAAGCAGTCCGAAAGGCCGACTTCATCTGCACTCTGCTTCGCATAATCGGCCCCGCCCGTGCTCCAGCAGTAGAGAATCGCTCCTTGTTCTTTCAACGACCGGACATGCTTGATCACACCGCCGATTGGAATTCTTTTGCTACTCACATTGCGGATCAATGTCTCATCGACGTCCACATAAACAACCAGCGGCCTTTCCACGTTGATATCTCCACGCGAGGGGAAATAGCGATCGAACTTCCGATGCTCAGCACATTCCTACTCCGCTGGCTCACCGAGAGAATGAGTCTGCTTTGCAAGGTGCCTTACTCCCCTCGACTTGATCGCGCTGAAGACGAGGCCGGCGATGAGGAACGCCAAGCCGAGGAACAGGTAGTCGAGGCCGTTGCCGAGAAAAGTTCTTCGAAGTTGCATCAGCAGATCTTGCGAACGAGAGGCAACGAGTAGAACAATACCACCGCACCCCGCCCAAAGAATGGGTGTGTAGCGAAGCAACACGCCGTAGATGAATAATCCAATGATGTAAGCTGCGATCAGAAGCCACTCACTCGGATGCAAAACCAGCGTTCCCCCGAAACTGCCGATCATCGCCAGCGTTGCAATCGCTCGCGGGAAGGAGGCTGTTTCACGATCGAAAAGCGTTGTGATGAATAGCAGCCACACGGCCGCGAAAGTGACAATGCCCCACAGGAGTTGTGCCTCAGGGACGTCAATCATGTGCCTATGCCAATGACTGGCGACAATGGGAACAGCCGTCAAACTCATGAAGAAACAGCTGCTCATCATGTGAGGCCAACTGCGACCCTTCAAAGCCATCGCCAGTTCGATGATGGCACCCGTGACGAACGGAATGAGATGCCACTTTGAAGACATACCTGGGAAACCATGCCGATCGAGTGATCCGATTGCCGCGAGCAGCATAAGCAGAAAAACATGACTTCCCGTCACTCCTCGCACACGAGCCCAACTGTAGTACAAGAGCGACAATCGAATGGTGTGAGTTAATGTGGGTGCCCAAATATCGACGGTGCGGTCGAAATACTCGGGTGGTTCCAGCGAGTAAAGGAAGAGACAAACCGGCCCGACACTAAGAGAAAGCCATTCGAACGCCTTATTCCTTGTCACGACGCCAAGCTCGATCAGCAGTAGCCCAGCGACGAAGACAAACGGAACGAACGCCATCGGCTCTAGGCAAACGGAGTTCCTGATTCCCGGGCCGAACGCGAGCGCAAGCCAGTACGCTCTGAATGCCACGAGCGGCATCAGAAGTGCAAAGAGTGACATTGGAAATAAGGGGAAACCGTACGGAGTTCCATTCTCTTCAACATAGGGCCTGCCTTTATGGATCGCCGGAATCAAAAGCAGAAACAGAGTCGACATGATCGGAATGAAGAGACTGAGCGCGACTTGGCGATGGGCTTTATGATCAAAATCGCGAGTGAAAGCACCAAGGATGCAAGGGTAAGCGAAGAGCATGATCAAGATCAGGTAGTAAACCCCTCGATAGCCGATACGAAGCTTGATTCGAAGAATGCGCAAGACGACTTCACTCAACCCGATCGAAAAGATCGCGCCGATTAAAAGAATCAACTGACCATCGAACGGCCGCACGATCAGAAGATCATCAAACAGCGACGAGAATGCGAAGAAGAGAACGGGATGTATTAAGAGGAGCGATCGGGCGTCGTCCCACACATGCAGGATTCGTGTCACCGCGATGGTGCATGCCGTCAGCAAGAGTGTGTAAAGAGCGAGTATCGCAAAGATGATTACTGCCTGATGGAAGCTCGGCGATGCAGGAAGCGACATGCGAATGCCGAACAACACCAGAGCAGCGCTGAGGACATAAAAAGGGTTCGGCGTCGATAACAACTGATGCCAATGAAAAGTCTCTGACGGTGATTTTGTATGGTGAAGCATCCCATCGGGGACTGGGAGAGGAGTATCGGCGAGGGACATGAGAGGTGCTCCTGGAGGGTCCGAAGCATTTCCACTCGTCGTGAAAAGCAAGAGGCGTGCCTGACGGATGGATCCGCCTGTTGTTTCATTTTCGCCTGGAAATTCGACTCCGTTCCTTTTGATGCACGGGAAACAAACCAGTCTCGGCGGGAGAAACTCCCGTTCGACGAATCGATTGTTGTCGGCTGACTCCGCAATATTTTTGCGAGAGCAAAACTGAGAGAAACTATTTCATGGGTCTTAAGGTAAACTGTCGAGATAGGTGGCGGCCCTTCGTAATGCGAGGCATTTCCGAATGGATATCGGCAAGTTCACGATCGTCGGCGAGCTCGGCCAGGGGGCTGGTAGCCGAATCTATAAGGTTCGCCGAGAGGCGGACTCGAAGTTCTACGCGCTCAAGATCGTGAAAGTCGAATCGTCCGAGGACAAAAAGTACGTCGAGCAGGTACAGAACGAATATGCGATCGCGAACGGCCTGAACCATCCTTATTTGCTCAAAGCACACGCGATCGACCTTCAGAAGAAGCTCCTCTTCGTTTCGGGGGCTCGTCTTTTGCTTGAATATGTAGACGGAATGGCGCTCGCCGATTGCCCAGGCCTGCCCATCACGAAGCTTCTCTCCGTCTTCTTCAAAGTAGCCGACGGCATGGCGTACATGCATTCGGAAGGGATTTACCATGCCGACATCAAGCCGGACAACATCATGATTGGCCGGCAAAAGGAGGTCAAAATCATCGATTTCGGCCTCGCGTGGCGGCGAGGAGAGAGTAAGGATCGCGTGCAAGGGACGCTTGAATATCTCGCGCCGGAGCAAGCCCAGAATAAGATCGTGAATGGAAAAACCGACACCTTCAATCTCGGCGTGACGATGTACCGTGCCTTGACCGGCCGGGGGGTACCGCCCGAGATCCGGCAATGTGGCGGAGCGGACTTGGGAACGTTCGACAACTTCGTGACACCGCTTCATCGGCTCAACAAGGCCGTCCCCCCCGAACTAGATGAGTTGGTACGCCAGATGATCCGTTGCAATCCCGATTATCGACCTTCAACGATGCGCGAAGTTCGAGATCGCATTCGTGAGATCGGCAAACGGTTGAAAGCCGCCCAACGAGCCACGTCGTCCGATCAAGACGACGATTAGATTCCGGTCACCCGACTTGCCGATGGCGCAGACGGACTGAGAGCCGGCAATCGTTCTCGAAATGAGATCGTGCATTTCTCATAGTCCGTATCACTCCAAGAATCGCCTTGGTTCCCCCTCCCCCCGTGACTTCAAGCTAGCCTATAGTCGAAGGATTCACGAACACGATTGACCTAATGGCATTTCGCTTGGAGCCGAGCTCATGATCGAGGGGAAGATCGTCAATCATTTTCTAATTCGGCCCGGAAAGCGATTTCGGCTTCGAGATCACAAAACGAATTGGGTTCCCAAGACGCTCGCCGCACTGGGTGATGAGTTCCTGAAAGAGACCGCACGAAACATCCTCGAGAAGAACATTCGGGAACTCGCCGAGGCGCAAGATCTCCTTTACGCCAGCGATACTTATTCGGTACTTGTGATCTTTCAGGCAATGGATGCCGCTGGAAAAGACGGCACGATCAAGCACGTCATGTCCGGCGTGAATCCGCAAGGCTGCCAGGTCTACAGCTTCAAAACCCCGACGACGGAAGAACTCGATCATAATTTTCTCTGGCGTTGCATGAAGGCACTTCCCGAGCGCGGGCGGATCGGGATTTTCAATCGTTCTTATTACGAGGATGTTCTCGTCGTGAGGGTCCACAAAGATCTCGTTGCGAATCAACGGGTCCCAAACGCAAAGCCGAACAAAACACTGTGGAAGGAGCGATACGAGGACATCAATTCGTTCGAGCGGCACCTCGTTCGAAACGGGACGGTGATCATCAAATTCTTCCTCAACGTTTCGAAGAAAGAGCAGAAGAAGCGGTTTCTTGAGCGACTCGACACGGCTGACAAAAATTGGAAGTTTTCGATTCATGATGTCGAAGAGCGTCAGCACTGGGACGACTATATGGAGGCATACGAGGACGCCATCAAAGCGACGAGTACCCCTTGGGCTCCCTGGTATGTAATTCCCGCCGATCGGAAGTACATCGCGCGGGCGGCCGTCGCCGACATTCTTTCCCGCACGATCCAGTCGCTCGAACTTTCTTATCCCAAGGTCACGGCTGAGCAGAAGCTCGCATTGAAGAAGGCAAAGAAGCAGCTCGATAGTGAGAAATAATATTCCGAGTTGTTGGGCAATCAGATCCGCAACGACGTGTCGGAATTCGTGCCGACTTATTACTTTGTTCGAAATACGAGAAGATATGGGACTGCAGACTTGCCATGAGCATCCTTGAAGTTGCCGAACTTCGCGGAGTTAAGCCAGATCGCATAATCTTTCCCCGGCTCAAGTTTAACTGGCAGAACGCACGACTTCTTGTCCGCACGATAAGTGGGTTTTCCGTCCGACTCAGGATAATTGTTTTTACCGGCCGTCGACCAAGACCAAGAGCCGTCCTTCATTTCCTTCGAGAAAACAACCACAATCTCCTTCGTCGCGGGATCAACATCAATGGCACCCGATTGCGGAGTGGTTTTTACCACGACCGGAGGTGCATTGGCGACGGTGGTGTCTTGGCCAAATGATGTTTGGACACCAGCGACGCAGAAACAAAGAACGGCGATGTAGCGAAACATATCAAGCTCCTGAAATAGATGAGAATCTTGCTTTGATTGAGCAGAGTGTAAATCGATGACGCTAGTCAGTAAAGACGTCGAAGTGAGTCGCGCGTGTTTGGAGATGAATTGACTTCAACATGATCCGACGGCCAGTGAGGATCGGAGCCCAAGTTCATAGCAGCAACTTGCGGACAGGGACGGAGTGAATCGCGAGGCGAAGAGATGAGAGGTCAAGAAACGAAGTAACCCCAGCAGGTGGTTAAACCTGCTGGGGCCCTTGTGATATTGGATAGCCTCTGCTTGCGTATGCCGATGAAGGTAGGTCGGTATGAGAGCCGACCGGTTTCCTTAGAAAGGAGGTGATCCAACCGCAGGTTCCCCTACGGTTACCTTGTTACGACTTAGTCCCAATCATAGGTTTCGTCTTCGGCGCCAGCCTCCCGGAGGTTAGCGAAGCGACTTCGGACGCCCCCTACTTTCGTGGCTTGACGGGCGGTGTGTACAAGGCTCAGGTACATATTCACCGCAGTATGGCTGACCTGCGATTACTAGCGATTCCAGCTTCATGCAGGCGAGTTGCAGCCTGCAATCTGA